>JAFGDA010000168.1 GCA_016932375.1 Actinomycetota bacterium
GATTAATTGAACTTCTGAATCCTGCCTTCATCAATCACACCTTTCCCCTGAACCTTATTAAAAGTATCAACATATTATATTTTATAGATTTTTACAATGCTTGCTTCCGGAGGGCAGAGGCACCTGAACTGGGAAAACTTTCCCTCTCCCAGCCCCCTCGAAATATACAGCACCATTTTTTTAAAATAAAAAAGGCCGGAGGCAAATTTTGTTTTAAGCCTGCAGCCTGTAATTACCGCCCCTATCAGGGGAAGCCTTACCTGGCCGCCGTGGGTATGCCCTGCAAAAACGATATCCACTCCCTTTCCTGCAAGTGTCGCAAGGGCAAGGGAATCAGGCGTATGTATGAGGGAAATCCTTAATTTTCCATTATGCCTTATCCGGTGAATCCTCTCTTCCTTGAGGTAAAAGGTATCCCTGCAGGCTGTTTTCCGGCCTGAATCAGTCCAGAGAACAATATCGCTTTCTATTACCTGTTCCATTCCCCTGAATGCCTTATAAAAATCTGTCTTTTCGATAACCGGGTCCCCGAGGCCGATTATCTCAACTTCCCTAACCGGACCATCAGGTATCTTTACTGTCCTGTTTTCATTTTCCAGTATCTCTATACCTATATCCTCAAGCTTCCTGCCAAGGTATCCCATGTCATTTGGCCGCGCATAAGACCTTTTCCTTTTGAACATGTTCCCGGCAAATTCACGGAGGGCTTTCCTGTAATGGTCATGCACACCGAGGACAGCATATTTACCGTACTTTGCATTTAAAGGTGCAAGCATATCAATCAAATATTTTAGATTATCGGTGTTGTCCACCAGATCCCCGGTTATGAAGATAAAATCATAGTCACCGTCTTTAAGGCCATGGATAAAATGCGACAGCCTGTCTCCCTTTTTACTTTTTCTCAGGTGAAAATCAGACAGGTGGAGGATATTTAAAAGCCTGCTTTTTGGGGGATGCATGGGTGCCTCCCGGGTAACTTTATTTTGCCCTTCCATCTCCACGCTTCCGGTTCCTGCTGGCCCCATGCCTGTTCCCCGAATACCTGCTTCCTGAATCTCTCCACCCGCTCCATCCGCTGCATGGTTTCCGGTGTCCTGCGTGCCGCCGGAGGCAGGACCTGTGTCAATGTTTATGCTGACTTTCGAAAGCCCGAAATTGAATGGCTCAACCCTGAAAATATAAAGGCCAAATAAAACCATTAAAACTGCAAGACTAAGACCTGCAACCACCCATATCATATCTTAATTTTCCTGTTCACCTGATCTAAGAATAAAAAACCCCTGTTACCAGGATACTCTGTAACCCTAAAATGTATGGCTTCATTTTACATGGATATCTAAAGTTTTCAATTCCATATTACATGGATTATGCCCGGATAGAAAAATGCTCCAGAAGGATACCCTGAAAAAATGGTAGCAGAAAGAGATGAAGCGCATCCGAACAGTATACGGCTAACCCTCTAAAATCGGGCTACATGATGGACTTCTTCATGATGTTTATGGGTGAATATTTACAGAATAATTTAAATTTATCCTTATAAAAATCAACATTTCCATTAATTGGTTTGATTATTTAATTTTTTAAGGATCTTGATTACAACCGAAACCCATTCATCAGGGTCCTGTTCATGGAAGCCTTTTCCGGGGAAATAGCTTTCATAGGGATAGCTGCTTGAATAAATTATCCCGCCTGACGGAGCATAAATGGAACCCTTGATGTTCGTGGTCCCGATATCTATCCCGACAATATTCTTATTATCCAAGGTAATTTTATTCAAATATTTAAAGCTATTTTAAGTTATACTTCCCTGCCGCTTTCTCCGGGGAAACATTTTCGTTTATTACTGAATTCAAGGCATCGACCAGGGCCGAAGGATTCTCTGCCATGAAAATATTCCTCCCGAATATGATCCCCCTTGCGCCCTGCATTGTGGAATTATATGCTTTGGTTAAAACTTCCAGATCGCTGTTTAATTTTTCCGCTCCAATGGTGAGCACGGGAACGGGGGTATTTTCAACTACTTCATGGAATTTGTCCCCGGTGAAAAAGGTCTTGACAAGGTCGGCTCCCAGCTCTGCCATTACCCTCGAGACCCTTTTTACTTTTTGATGTAATTCTTCACCGGTCCTGTCCTTGTGTTCGACCACATAGCACTCACCAATCAATGGTATACCAAGTATCTCTTTCTGCCTTACTACTTCAGAAAATATTTCAACATTTATTGTTTCCCTTAACTGGTTATTATCCTCCTCTAAAAAAAGTGAGCATATTACAGCATCCGCACCAGCTTCTACTGCTTCTTCTACTGTTGTGGCAATTATTGTGTTTCCTTCCCTGTAATCCAGGGGATAATAAAATGAAGATGACCAGTTTATCCTTACAACAGGGACAGGTGCGCCGGTGGATTCAAGCAGGTCCCAGTATCGTTTTAACATGAATCTCGGCAGGAGGAGGGCATCAGTTTTAAGGCAATTTTTTATTGCAACCCCTGCATCCTCTATCCCCGGCTGGTCCCCGTATTCCATAACATGGTCCAGTGCCGAAATAACGATGTTTTTCTTATCCTTGAATATCTTTTTTAACCTTAGATCAATTCCTGACATAAAAAACCTCACTATCTAACTTTTTTTTAATAATTTAATGTATATTTATTACATCCCAGCCCATTATTTTACCGAAACTTGTTATTTCTGTTAAGAAATCCCCGTA
>JAFGDA010000169.1 GCA_016932375.1 Actinomycetota bacterium
ATATTAAGCGAAAAAAATTGCTGATCCGGGATTATATGATTATGGGTGCAGTTATTGCCGCTTCTGCTGTTATCTTATTTATATTTCCAGGTAAAACAGCTTCCGTCCTCACTGTTTCCAGGAATTACCTGGTTGAGCTTATCATGGTTCTCCCGGCGCTAATGATAATAATCGGGCTTTTCTCTGTATGGATACCAAAGGAAATGGTGGTAAAGCATATGGGGAAATCGTCTGGCATAAAAGGAATGGTGATTTCATTTGTTCTGGGCATGCTCCCTACCGGCCCCTTATACATTGCATTCCCGATGGCAGTAGCCCTAATTAAAAAAGGCGCAAAGACATTAAACATAATCATATTTATCTCTGCCTGGGCGTGCATAAAACTGCCACAGGAACTCGTGGAAATCCAATTTTTGGGAATAAATTTTACATTTTTAAGGCTTGGTCTTACTATATTTTTTATAATTTTAATGGCTATAATAATTGAAAAAATAATAAGTCTTACCGAAAGAAAAAATATTAGAGTTGAAAAAATATTTGATAAACAATAAAAAAATTGAAGAGTGCCTGTCTTCATGCAGCAGGCAGAAAAGATTGCTGGCACCGGCCCTGCTCCTGCTCCTTTGCGAAAAGTCGACACATGGATATGAGCTTATAGAAAAATATATGTCATTCGGTTTTACGGATGCAAATTCAGATGCCGGTGCTGTTTACAGGACGCTGAAAATGCTTGAAGACAATGGCTTTATCAAATCTGTATGGGAAACAAGTAAACCTGGGGCAGCAAAAAAGACTTATTCAATCACTGATGCAGGCCTTGCGTTGCTTGAAATATGGGTAACGGAAATTAAAGAAAGGAAAAAGATACTGGGACTATTTATCAAGAGATACGAAAATCTTGGTTAGCCTTTGCTTATTGTAAAATACTTGTTAACCCTCAATTAAAATCTTCTGTGAAAGAAAGGATATTCTCAATTTTTACATCCGGGTAATAATTCTTAAACACCCTGTAATAGTATGCTTCCTCCTTGTTTCTCAAAACCGGAATGCTGGAATATCTTACATCATTCGAAATATCAAGAAACTCTTTATCCGTTACCATATTTTCAATCTTTTTTTCCAGTTTATCCACAATACCGGCACCCTCCCAGAACTTATCTTTATCTCTCCAGGCTATATCATCAGGGAGGTACTTTGAAGCAACTTTCCTGAGAATATATTTACCGGTTTTTTTATCTTTCCTGACTTTTTTCCCGGGAGTGATTTTTAAAACATAATTCAGCAGATCCTCATCCAGCATCGGGAATTTGACATTAACACCATAAGCATTTGCAGACCTGTCAACCCTCTGTAATGCAGTATTATGAAGGCTGTTTATTGCGTCAACAATCCCTTCCTGTATTACCTTAAAAGAATCATATTCAAGGAAATAATTATATCCTGCAAAAAGCTCATCCCCGCCTTCACCTGAAAATATTACATCAGAAAAAGCGGAGATCTTTGAAACTATCATATTCCCAAGTGTACTCCTGACAAGGGGCGCATCAAAGGATTCAAGGTGATAAATTGCTTTGGGGATAGTTGAAAACAATTCTTCAGTATTAAGCTTGTATTCCGTATGCCTGGTGCCAAGAAAATTGGAGACTTCTTTCGCCGCCTCCAGGTCAGGCGAGCCTTCATATCCTACAGAATATGTATAAACCTTATCAGTAAATTCCTTAAGCAGTGCAGCTACAAGGGAAGAATCAAGCCCACCGCTCAACCATACCCCGAGGACTGGATTACCATCTGTAATCCTTGTATCCATTGATTTTAAAAGATAGCCGTCCAGTTTGTCTTCCATTACCCCGGTATCCTTATCCAGAAATATGGGATATCTTTCCATATCAATCTTTTTAGTGACTTCCGGTTTTGACAGGTTCATCATATAAGAACCGGGAGGGAATTCTTTTACATCACTGCCATAACCTGTAAGGGATTTGACTTCGGATGCAAACACAAGTGTGCTGTCATCTTTATAATAATAAAGTGGCTTTGTCCCGAGAAAATCCCTGGCCAGGTAGATATTCCCTTCCTTGTCAACAATAGCCAGTGCAAAAGAACCTTTAAAATCACTGAAAACTTCCCTGCCTGCCTTATCTATGAGAAGGCATATCTTCCCTGAATCAGAAATCAAGGTATTTTTAACTTCAATACCGTATTTTTTGAGTAAATAATCAAGATTATATATTCTTCCATCCATCAGTACTGCGTTTTTGCCTATCCTGGCCTTAAAAGAATAATTTGTGTTTATACCTGCATAACCTCCGGGAATACTGAATATCTCCCTCCGGGCTCCCCTGTGGGGTATTTTATCCAGGAGAATATTAATTTTTTGCCTGTCATTCCTGCACCTTTTTAAACTATAAATACCCGCTATTCCACTCACCTGAAATCAACTCCATGTAAAACTAATAATTTTTTTGTTTTTAAACCAAAAAAATGACAACTTTAAAAGTTGTCTATTTATACAAAAGCTCCTTTTTTACCCTAACAGATATTGGACGATATTTCAAGAAATCAATTCGTTTTTTTAAATCCCCTGATAATATATCTTGTGTTTTCAAAAAAAAGTTGTATGATTATTCGCTTGCAATCAGAAATTGATTGAAAAATTTGGGGTTAAAAAAGGATATAAGTAATAGTAATGAATATCATAATATGGCCGGTAATCATATTTTTTTCCATACTTTTCCAGGTGCTTTTTGGTACCGTAAGATTGATAGTGATGGTAAAAAATAAAAAGTTCCTTACAGTATTGATAGGGTTTTTTGAATCTGCAATAGCCCTTTCCATTGCTATAACAGTTATTTCAAAAGCGGTCAGGGAGGGTATAAATATATTCGTTATCCTTTCATACTCGGCAGGATTTGCCCTGGGCCTGTATATAGGAATGCTGATATCCCAGTTGATATCAAGGGATGTTCTCAGTGTTACCGTAATTTCAAGGCTGCACAGCATCGAAATAGAGGAATTTCTGCGGGAGAAAGGATTTGGCATAACACGCTATAGTGGTGATGGAAAAGACGGAAGCCTTAAGATCCTTAATATAATATGTAATAAGAGAAACCTTAACGAGTTGAAATTATATGCAAAGCAGATAGACCCTAAGGTACTCTTCTCATACCATTCCCTTGAAGGAATGAGCGGCGGTTTTATATATAATATAAGGAATAAGATATAATACTATCTGCCTTCAGATTTTATTTTTTCTGCTGCTTCACTGAAAAATGGTTCCGCGAATTCAGACGTGTAAGTTCTTTCTTCAAAAGTCTTTGTCTTGAGGGTTTTTAAAAATCCTTCGAATTGTGAGAAGTAAGATCCGTATATGTGATAACTATCTACCATATCCACATACCTTCCGGGTATGATTGGCCTGCCAATATTAGAGGACACTTTTTCAGCTATTTCTCTCTGCAGGTCCGTCAATGCAAAAATATTCATAAAAGCGGCCTTGAAGGCATCCCTTGAGCGCCAGTGTGTATTCATATTAAGTATCAGCCCCTCTTCCGGATCTTCAAGTATGCGGAACCATAACCTTTGCAGGCACGGGGGCTCATGATGGGATGCATCTATTCCCGGGTTCCAGGTTATAGCCTGTGCCCTCCTTGTATAAAAACATTCCGACAGGTTTTTCACTACCATTTGTACCTGATCGATATGGCCTTCTTTTGTTTCATAATTAAAAAGCCTGTCATGATAACTGTATGACCAGCCATGCCCACCTATCCAGTGGTCATGAATACCCAGTACCACTTCCTGGCGGTAAATTTCCAGTTCGTCCAGTCCAGTTGGAAGAGCCCTGTGTATCCTCGGTTCATCAAGAGGTTTCCTGATTATCATCACCATACCTGCATCCCTGCTTGGAGGGTCTCCCGGTCTGTCATATTGTGTCTTTATGGAAATGCCCTTCTCCCATACCTCCTTGAGGGATTTTTCCCATACTTCGGGAAGCGTATCACCTTCGACCACAAAAACCGGGATATTGCCACCGCTGAAAGTTATTTCCGGATTATTTTTTTTAACTGACATTATGACCAGCCTTTCCCTCTTATTATTTAATTTCGGAATTATCCCTTGCCATACTGTTATAGATATAGTTTTATATCCTTACAATATTAATAATAATTTAAGGATATAAGATGAATTATAAAGAATTTATGGAAAAATTCCCAGATGAAAAGACGATATTAGACTATTTTATAAAGAGTGGACACCCATGCACTGAAATGCGTGAGTGTCTATATAATTTTATCCAAATTTTTTAAGCTCTGGGATTAAAACAATCTTTCTATTTAAAACTTTTTCTATTAGGCCTATACATTTTATTAATTCTCTAATATTAATACCAGTATTTATGCCCATCTCGCTGAGCATATAAACCAGATTTTCAGTTGAAATATTTCCAGAAGCTCCTGGTGCAAAAGGACATCCTCCCAGTCCACCAATTGAAGAATCAAATATTTTTACCCCTGCCTGCATCGCAGCAATAACATTAGCTAACCCCATTCCGCTGGTATCATGGAAATGTGCCCTGCATTCCAATCCAGGTAACTCATTTTTTAGTGTCTTAAAAAGGATAAAACATTGTTTAGGGTTAGCTATTCCGATAGTGTCTCCATATGCTATTTCATGGCAGCCCATCTTATAAAGCTCTTTTGAAATGAATAGAATCCTTTCAACAGGTACTTTTCCTTCAAAAGGACATCCAAATGCTGTTGCAATAATTACCTTTACTTTTATATTCTTTTCCCCTGCCAGCCGACAAATATCATTAATCATATTTAAGGAGTCTGAAGTGCTACAATTAATATTTTTTCTATTATGAGATTCACTTGCAGAAAGAAATACAGTTATCTGTTTTAAATTAGTTTTTATAGATCTTTCAAAACCTTTTAGATTTGGTA
>JAFGDA010000170.1 GCA_016932375.1 Actinomycetota bacterium
AGGTAAAAATATTTCTTATAAAGCTTTGATTCACCATTTCTATATGTCACTTCAAACTCTGCCACAACCTTACTCATCTCATTTTCAAACCCTAAATAAACAGTCCTTTTTATCTCAATATCCTTTATATCAATAAGTATTTCCTTAAACTCGCTTACATATTTCTCCCTGCTTATATTACCCCTGTCACTGTCTGGAACCAGGTTATTATAAATATAATCAGGGTCGTTATTGGCAAGAGAATACAGGAAATCAAGAACGGCCTTTTCCGGTTCCGTTTTAAAGGAATATGATATGTCAAATTTCCCATCATAATTTCTGCAACCGCATAACAGGAGGGCTGGAATTACTGCGATTAAGAGCATGAAAGCTTTAAATCCCATTTCCCTGTTAAAAGTCCTGTGTTTTGTGGTATTTCTGCCAGAATAAGGGATTTTATTATGGTTATACTCCAAAGCTTTCTGCCATTTCATTATTTTTTTTAAGAATAAAGGGATTTTTTATTTGCCTTATATCATATCCCCCCGTTATTTCCAGTACTTCTTCAAGCTGCTCCGAACCCTGGAATTTTTCAGGATACGGAAAATTCAGGCAGCCCCTCAGTGTTTCAAGTATGCTATCTGCAGTTGCCCTATAATTATACCCGCCTTCCAGTACGAAAGCCATTTTACCCTGGCAATGTTTATTGCTTAAAGCACCAAGGATGGCAGATATTTTGTAATAGGAATCTTCTCCCAGCTCCAGCGAGGAAAGAGGGTCAAGATAGTGTGAGTCATAGCCCGCACTTACCATTATCAACCCGGGTTTGAATTTCTCCATCAGGGGTATTACTGTCTCAGTAAGGGCTGCTATATAGTCCGGTCCCCCTGTGTGGGCAGCAAAAGGGAAATTGAGGTTATACCCTGAACCCTTTCCGGCGCCTGTTTCATAACAGGTGCCCGTACCTGGATAATGTGGATACTGGTGAAATGATATATAAAAAACAGTCCTGTCCTCATAAAAGATATCCTGTGTACCATTACCATGATGTGCATCAAAGTCAATTATGGCAATCTTTTTTATTTTAAATTTTGATTGAGCATATTTTGCCCCGAGAGCGATATTATTAAAAATACAGAACCCGCTTCCCCGTCCGGGAAATGCATGATGGCCTGGAGGACGCACTGCCGCAAAAAATTTACCTGGCCCCATATCGCTGCCCAATATAAGATCCAGCCCTTTAAATATGCCGCCTGCCGCCATTGCTGCGCTCTCATATGTGTACCGGTTCAAACCGGTGTCAGGATCCAGCCAGTGAAATCCCCCTTCTTCCGAAAGCCTCCTTATTTTTTCGATATACGAAGGGATGTGAACCATCCCAATTTGATCTGGACCCGCAGGATATGGATTTACAATCCCTATGCTGTCTTGAAACTTCCATACTTTTAAAGCGTCCATTAACGCCTCCAGGCGTCCGGCATTTTCCGGGTGAGAAGGACCGCTCTGGTGTTTCAAATAAAGATCATCATATATAAGATACATTTGAGGCGACCAATTCAGTAATCAATGTTTTTATATATACTATTATCTACAACTTCAAATAGTCAAGCACTGCACAGGTTATTCCCTCCGCAATTATCTTCTGGCTGGAAGCCATCCTTAGTTTCTTCCTCTCAGCTTCATTGGATATAAAGCCTGGTTCAACCAGGACAGAAGTCATAACAGTCTCTTTTAAGATTGCATAACCTGCCCCGTGCACCCTGCAGTCAAGGGTGCCCAGTCCGGCAACCATGATATCCTGTATGATATTTGCAAGCTTATGGCCTTCAAGGGAATAAGACCTCAGGCCTTTAAAATAAAAACTACTGCATCCACGGGCATCCTTATCTGCTGAATGATTTAGATTTATACTTATTAACAGGTCTGCGCCGCTCTTGTTGGCATTTGATATCCTGTCAGTAAGTCCGCTCTCCCGGCTACTTTTACTGTCTGCAGTAAGATGGACATCGAGACCTTCCCTTTCAAGATATTGTATTGCATAATCTATTATGCTTCCGCATATATACAGCTTTTCTTTACAGTAATCAGGATTATCATGAGTGATTCTGGCTCCATCTGTTGTTACAGGGTTGTAATCCAGTATAATCCTGCTTTCTTCTTTAGGTTTTTTCCCATCCATCCCACTTATTGAAGGGAAATTTGAATTTTCTTTTGATACTATTATTCTTCCCAGGTTCTTCAGGTACCGAAGGGTTTCTTCACCTGCAATACCATCATCTGCAATATGCATGTCTTTCTGAAACGCAAGCAGGGCACGCTGGGTTTTTCCACAGAAAATACCATTTTCGTTATAAGGATAAAACCCCAGGGTCTTCAGCCATAATTGAAGTGTCCTTACATCGTCCCCCCTGAAGGGAGGTTCCTTTAAATAGAGAAGCCTGTCCCCTATCATATATCCTGCATCAACGAGCTCCTGCCAGGTCTCCTGGTCAACCATGCCGCTTACAACAAGCCCCCTGTTTTGCTGGAATTTCCTTACCGCATTTTCAGTTTCGGGTCCAAACACACCATCTATATCCAGGGGTCCAGGATCATATCCTAAAAGTTTCAATCTCCTCTGAAGATCAGCTACCTGCCCCCCACTGGAATTTTTTTTCAATACTTCCATAACTTACCTGGATAAGGCTCCTTCATGTGTAGTTTTTAAATATTCCCCAAACAAATAGTTAATTCTATAAATCTTAACGACTACATTCATTAATATTCATTAACTGTCTTATACCCTGTTCCTGGCAGGACAAAAACAATTAATCAAGTAAAGCCTGCAATAAAAATACCTCAAGACCTGTAGATATAACTAAAGTATCTCATAAAGATATTTATCTGCATACATTGCCGCTACCGCCCCATCAGAAACTGCAGTTATAACCTGGCGGAGCGGGGTATTCCTCACATCCCCCACAGCAAAAATGCCTCCCCTTGAAGTCTTCATGGTGTTATCCGTTATGATAAAACCCCTGCTATCGGTTTCCACAAGACCCGATGCAAGTGAGGAGTTTGGCCTCCAGCCGACATACTCAAATACTGCGTCAACCTTAAGGTCTATAACTGAATTATCCTTCTTATTCCTTATTCTTACCTCTTCAAGCTTATCCGAACCCCTGAATTCCTCAACAACGGAGTTCCATAAAAATTCAATCTTTTTATTTTCCATTGCCCTGCACTGAAGCATATCGCAGGCCCTGAGTTCATCCCTTCGGTGTATTATATAAACTTTTTTAACCAGGTTGGATAAGAACAGTGCTTCATCAATTGCCATATCCCCTCCACCAACGACGGCCACTTCCCTGTCCCTGTAAAGTGCCCCGTCACATGTAGCACAGAATGATACACCCCTGCCAATTAGCCTGTTTTCACCTTCCACTCCCAGCCGGTCGGGGCTTGCCCCGGTTGCGATTATTATGGATTTTGTAATATAATGCCTAATTTCCCCCCTGCATACAAATTCATTAATTTTATTACCGCCAGGTTCAAGGGATTCTATTGAATCTATAGGTGTGTATTCTTCTATTTCAATATTAAAATCCCTGCAGTGGCTGGCTATACTCTGTGCAAGATCAAAACCCGAGACCGGTCCTTTAATGCCTGGATAATTTTCAATACTATCAGTATTCATTATCTGCCCTCCGGCCATGTTTTTTTCAACTATATGGAAATCAAGCCCGCCTCTCCTTGCATATATTGCAGCAGCAAGACCGCCGGGCCCGGCCCCTATTATCAGCAGGTTTGTACGGATCTCTTCCATTTTCCCGGTCTCACGTTTTTCCTCTTCCATAACTTCTCCATCCAATCTATCTAATTTCAAATATTTTTAAAATAGAGCTTAATTTTTTGCAAATATAAGGATATTACTTATATGGCTATAA
>JAFGDA010000171.1 GCA_016932375.1 Actinomycetota bacterium
ATATAGGTGGATGCATTAATTACTAATTTTAATATATATCAATTGTAATAATATTAAAGAAGGAACATTTATTCATGACCAGGATAAACATCATACTGGACGAAGATTTCTTAAAAAAAGTGGACTGTTTCTCTACAGGTGAAAAAATGACCAGGTCGGGATTTATAAGGGAAGCTGTTTCAAGCTACATTGCTTTAAAAGAAGAGGAAGAAAAATTACATGAAAAAGCAAAGACAATACAGGAGTCTATTGATTTCTTTAGAAAAATGGGTGAAAAGAATAAAAACTGGGATGGTGTAAAAGAGATAAACAGGTCCAGGGAACAAAGATAACTTTTTGGATGGTGCCAGGTCTATTTATGATATTGCATAAAAAGAAAAGGTGAATTTAATGAATTTTGTGCTAGACAGTTCGGTAATTATAAAGTGGTTCAGTTTTATCAAGGAAGACTTTGTAGAAGAAGCTTTAAAAATACTAAAACTTTATAAAAACAATGAAATAAAAATCCTGATACCGGATTTGAGCATTTATGAAGTATCAAATGCCCTTAGGTATAATAGTAATTTCAGCAGAGCCGAGGTTAAGGAGATATTAAAAAAGTTGATTGATCTGGATCTCAATATAATCCATGTTGATGATAAACTTATTGAGTCAGCTATTGAACTTTCATACTCAGATGAAATAACTGTTTATGACGCTGTTTTCATTGCGATTTCCAGGGAGCGTAAAATACCCCTGATTTCATCTAACCCCAAACACCACAGGCTGTCAATAAACAGGAATATTATTCCTCTAGAGGATTTCTAAATGAAGCATGGGTGGCAAGACCCTAAAGACACTGATGTAAAGATCTTCAAAGACACCTCTTCTGAACATGCCGCCGCCTCTGTCATCATTTCTCAGCAATTCTTTTTCAATACTTTTCGTTATACCTGTTAACCATATTGTTATAATATTCAAAAAGGGAATTTGTCGAATCAACAAACAAATTGTAATTCATGGTGCTGCAGTCATAGTCTCCGGACTTCATGCAATTGACCTGGTCCTCCTTGTGGGAAATGATGTCAGTGGATATGGTAAACATGTTCGAAAGGTCTGCGGCAAATGTTTCGGGGACAGGCATGCCCTTAAGTTCCCCGGACAATTCCTTAAGTCTTTCCAGAAAAACCTCCTCTTTTGCAACCTCCCCGGGATCATTGAATATCCAGTCCGTACCGTGGGAATTATTCAGGTCTTTTATCGCCCCGCTGTATCCTGATAGCACCCCGTTTATCCCATTTAGGAATTCATTTTCCGCCACGGCATTCAAATCGGATAGATCCATCCCGCTGACACTGTATGAAATCTTCTCTGTCACTTCCGGTTCTTCATCACCGTTCCATGAATAATAAAATCCGGTGGGATAATATTTTTCATCCCCAATTTCGAGGCTCTCATAAAAAATCCCCGAGCCCTTATAGGTCTGGAGGTTTAAAAAATAATTGTAACCCATAAACCTTCCTTCGGGTGTTATGTCTATGGGTATCCATCCGTAACCCGGCAGCTTTATCTCGACCCATGCATGTCCATAAGGAAGCTCCTTATCCGTTTCATTTAAAATTCCAAAGACCGAAATTCCCTGGGCCACAACAGCAGGTATTCCGCTTGCCCGGCAAAGGGCAGTATAAAGGATTGAATAATCGGTGCAGATACCGCTTTCCTCCTGAAGCAATCTGGATGCAGTCTCGAAACCGGTGTTTTCGCCTTCGAGCCTGGCGTAATCATAATCCAGCCGGTCTATAACAAAATTATATAACTTCTCCGCGGCAGTAACAGGGTCAGTTTCATTGCCCGCTACGCTCTTAGCTGTGGACTTTATAACGCTGGAGCCGCTGTCTATAAAATATTCGCCTGCCGTATAAATCTCAAGGTCTTTATCTCCTGCTTCATACTGTTTTCCTGCTTCTTCCGGCCCGGCATAATCATATTCATACATAAGAAGGTCGCAATCGATACAGGCTTTTACAGACTGCCCGGCCTCAAGGTCTCCCAGCTTGAACTGCGCTATCACATTATATCCCTCTGCAAAGACCTCATCGCTTTCTGCATAATCTGATTTCCGGTCAATTACAACCTGGTATGGCTGATAGGTCTGGGGGACTCCGATCAGGCAAAACAGGTCCCTTATGTCCCCGGGGCCCCTGTTCTTAAAAGTATGCTCAATTTTTAGGGTCAGCTGGTGTTCCCTTGTGACCATTATGCTCCTGTTAGTCTCTATTACCCTGACTGTCTTTGTCACTACGGATTCCCCTGTGCCATCGAATACTTTCAGGGTGATACTGTAGTCCCCTTCTTCAAAAAACGTATAGGAGAAATATTCCTGTGAAACTGACTCAACCCCCCCGATATCCCAGCTGAAGCTTAGCTCATCACCATCAGCATCTGAAGAATTCCCGGCATTAAAAAATACCGGGTTCCCCATTACTAGAAAATATCCATCCGAACCCTGCTGGTAAATATCCATTACAGCTAAAGGCTTTACGTTTTCTTCCACCAGGTCCCCGTCTATAACACCGGGTTCTTTTCCTGAATAATCATCTTCCGGAAAACCGCTGTCTTCATAACCATTTTCCCTGCCGTATTTGTCAGCAAGATTTTCAAAAGGAGCGCAGCATGAGGTCACGGCAACCATAATCAATGTGCAGAGAAGGATTGCAACTGCTGTATTTATTTTATTCTTTAAACTTTTTCCGGGGCTGTCCATTTTACCTTTTCATTTTACAGGTCCCTGGTTATTTTACCCATAAACAGCATTTTTTAAAAACCCCTGCCAGTCAAAAGCATGTCTTCAGTTAAAACCTTTTAAACCCGTTGTTTCCCTGGCTATGGCTTTAGGGTGTTTACCCTTATAATTCCAGCCGGAAAAAAGGGAAATAATAACAAATATTATTTCCCTTTTCATGCTCGGTTAAACTTTTTTTTACAGGACACTATTTTTCTTATTGATGCTCTCACGGCTGAATTCGTGGGCACCGATTATCTTCTATACATAAAACCTATCGATCAGCAGAGTGGGGCCTGGTGATTTAATGGCAGACCAAATTATCTGCTGCTGTTATTTATATATCAATTCACTAATCAACATTTAAATGTATCACGACATTTACATTGTTTATGCCTTAAGATTTATCGTCCTGCTCCTGCCCGCTTCTACCCGGCAAATCTTTCTGCCAGGAACTGGGCAACAAAAGCCACGGCAAAAAGGATGCTTACTATTATCATAAGCGGGTGAAGTTCCTTTATCTTACCCCTGAAAAGCTTTATCAGGGTATAACTTATAAAACCAAACCCTATTCCATATGATATGCTGTAAGTAAAAGGCATAATGATAATTGTCAGGAAGGCTGGTATGCCTATCTCATAGTCAGAGAATTCTATCCTGGTCATTACCGTCATCATAAGGAACCCGACTATTATAAGTGCTGCTGCAGTCACGGGATATTTATAGACACCTTCGGCTATTTCTATGCCGCCTCCCACTACTGCAATCAGCGGTGCAAAGAAAATCGACACAAGGAACAAAAACCCTGTCACTGTTGGCATAATACCTGTTCTTCCACCATCCGATACTCCTGAAGCACTTTCGATATAGGTGGTTATCGAGCTTGCGCCAAAAAGACCGCCGGTCACTGCAGCAAGCGAGTCTATAAGCAGCACACTTTTCAGGTTGGGAAGGTTCCCCTTCTCATCAAGTAGTTTTGCTTCACCGCCAACCCCGATTACCGTTCCCATCGTATCAAAAAAGTCGGTCATAAAAAGGGCAAATACCATCACAAGAGCCGCAACATTCAGCATTCCATTGCTCCACACAGCACCTACTATGTCTGCCTTAAAGAAAGTGTAAAAACTTTCTGAGGTGGGAATGCTTGCTATTTGTGCCGGCAGTGGAATTACCCTGAATATCATACCAACAATAGCCGTACCCACTATCCCGAGGAGGATACCTCCTTTTATCCTGAAGGCTACAAGTATGGTTGTCAGCACAAGGCCGAATGCTGCAAGCTGAGTGTGGTGTGCAGTAAAATCGCCCAGCCTTACTGCGGTTGCAGGATCCATGTCCACAAACCCTCCCTGCTGGGCCCCGATAAATGCTATAAAGAGTCCTATGCCCACTCCTATAGCATACTTGAGTCCCATCGGGATTGCCCGCATTATCATACTCCTCAGTCCGGTAAGTACCATTATCGTGACAATTATACCCTCTATCACGATGATGCCCATTGCCTGCTGCCATGAAAGTCCGAGGCCAAAGACAATGGTAAAAATAACTACCGCGTTAATCCCCATACCGGATGCCAGGGCAAAAGGCGTGTTGGTGATAAGTCCCATAGCCATGCTCATTACCCCTGCACCAATGCATGTGGCGATAACCGCCGCTTCAAAAGGGATTCCGGTAGATCTACCCTGGGACAGTATGGCCGGGTTGACGAAGATGATGTACGCCATGGTCATGAATGTGGTGATTCCGGCAACGATTTCTGTCCTGACGGTGGTTTTTCTTTCCTTGAGCTTGAAATAACTCAAACGCCACCTCCTCGTATAGAAATGAATATTGATAATGATTATAAGATAAGCAGCAGTATTTAGACAATAGAAACCAGTCTATTTTTTTCCTGTTTTTGAAAAGGGTTGGCTGGGGTTTCTCTTTTAGGAGGGTCAAAAGGAGGCTAACTATCCCAGCCAAGATAAAAGATCCAAGATAAAAGGTAAATGTTTAACCTTAAAAGCAACAAAAAATTTTAATCTATTTGACGCAATATAACATATAAAGTTTTAAAAATAAACAATATACCGGTTTTTTTTATAACATTTATAATTATGCAACCTTCCTGTTATCAGGCGCTCTTTTTGCTTTCCTTCCCTGCCCCCAGTACGAACATGGTAGCAGCTG
>JAFGDA010000022.1 GCA_016932375.1 Actinomycetota bacterium
ACTTAAGAGTGACTTTTTTATTGTTTGTCAGCTTAAGTGAAATGAAAGGAATGGTTGAAAAATGGCAGAGATCTATTATGACAAGGATATCAATCTTGATATCCTGAAAAGCAAGAAAATAGCAATTATCGGTTATGGCAGCCAGGGCCATGCTCATTCCCAGAACCTGAGGGACAGCGGGCTTGAAGTAATAGTTGCAGAAGCGGAAGGAAGCGAAGCATGGGAGAAAGCAAAACAAAAAGGCTTTGATGTATTTCCTGCAGATCAGGCTGCGAAAATGGCCGATATAATATTTTTACTTGTACCTGACCAGCTGCAGTCCATTATTTATGAAAAATACATAGAGCCGAACCTGAAAAAGGGTGCTGTTCTCGGTTTTGCGCACGGGTTCAATATTCACTTTAACCAGATAATTCCAAAAAAAGATATAGATGTAATAATGGTTGCACCAAAGGGCCCGGGCCATATAGTAAGGCGTATGTATGATAGTGGAAGCGGCGTTCCTGCAATAATTGCTGTTTACCAGGACTTTTCGGGTAAAGCCAGGGACTGGTCCCTTGCTTATGCAAAAGCCATCGGGGCCGGTAGGGTTGGAATAATTACCACAACTTTCAAGGAAGAGACCGAAACAGACCTTTTTGGAGAGCAGGCCGTATTGTGCGGCGGTACCACAGAGCTTATAAGGGCCGGGTTTGACACCCTTGTAGAGGCCGGTTATCAACCGGAAATTGCCTATTTTGAAGTTTTAAGTGAATTGAAGCTCATAGTTGACCTTATATACGAAGGCGGTATTTCCTGGATGAGGTACTCAATAAGCGATACGGCAGAATATGGCGACCTGGTAATCGGGAAAAAGATAATCACTGATGAAACCCGGAAAGCCATGAAGGGAATACTCAGGGATATCCAGGACGGGACATTTGCCAGGGACTGGATCCTTGAAAACAAGGCAGGCAGGCCGGTATATAATGCAATAAAGAAAAAAGAGGAAAACCACCTCATAGAAAAAGTTGGGAAAGAGATGAGGAAGATGATGACCTGGATATCAAGGGAAGACAGCTGAAATCCTTTATTATTAAAAAGCGAACCTTTGTTTGCTTAAGGTTCGCTTTTTTGTTATAATAATCAAATAATATTATGAAAAAGGAACAGGATAAAAAAGATATAAGTTTCAGGCAGAAAAAAATACTGGAATTTATTAATAAGAATGTAAGTGAATCAGGTTATCCCCCATCTGTACGTGAAATAGCAAGTGCAGTGGGTTTGAGCTCATCAGCTACCGTTCATTCACATTTGAAAAAGCTTGAAGAGTCAGGTTATCTTAAAAGGGATCCTTTAAAACCGAGGGCAATATCCCTTACATCCAGCGGTATTCAGTCCAATGATCCGGGAAAATCCGGCTCCAATATGATATTTGTACCTGTCGTGGGTAATATTGCTGCTGGAAAACCCATCCTTGCTGAAGAAAACATTGAAGATTATTTTCCCCTTACGGCAGATTTTGCCAGGGGCAACAGTGAAGTATTCATGCTAAATGTCAGGGGTGACAGCATGGTCAATGCAGGCATAATGGACAGGGATTACATTATCGTAAGAAAGCAGGATACCGCAATAAATGGAGAAATTATTGTTGCCCTGATTGAGGATGAGGCGACAGTGAAAAGATTTTTCAAGAATGATCATTCCATAAAACTCATGCCGGAAAATGATAATATGGAACCTCTCATAGTGCAGGATGTAAGGATACTGGGAAAAGTAATAGGTGTGATAAGAAAATATTTTTAAGATTTTAGTCCAGTTTTTTTGGTGTTTTTTTCCCCCTGTATATATAATTTGAAATACTTGAAGCGTATTCCGGGTCAAGGTTTATTGTTAATATAACATTTTCATCAGTATCTTTCCGCTCAAGGATCCTGAAATTGTCATAAATAAAAGATATTAACCTGCTTTCGCCATATGGTACCTTGAGTGTTGTTTCAATATAATGTTTCTCTACCCTTTCCCTTATACAGTCAAATAACCCGCTTATTCCCGTTTTTTCCAAGGCCGATATAAATACGGCATCCGTGTATTGCTTTCTTGTTTTTTCAAGCAGTTCGTCCGGTATTTTATCAATCTTATTGAATACCAGTATATAGTCTTTGCCCCATGCATCTATCTCTTTCAGGACTTTTTTAACACTCAGGATATTACTTTCATAGTTGTCGTTACTTATATCAACTATCAAAAGCAAAAGGTCCGATATAATCACCTCTTCCAGGGTTGACTTGAAAGCAGCTATCAACTGGTGGGGTAGTTTTTCAATAAAACCAACCGTATCCGAAAAAAGTACAGTCTTTCCAAGATCAATCTTTACCTTTCTTGTAGTAGAGTCAAGAGTTGAAAACAGCATGTCCTTCACATAAACCCCTGCGTCCGTAACCGAGTTCAGCAGGGTTGATTTGCCGCTGTTTGTATAACCTACCAGTGCAACCTGGAAAATACCATCCCCTGCCCTTTTTTTCCTCCTCGTTTTTCTCTGGACAGATAGCTGTTTTATCTTCTTTTCAAGTATGCCTATCCTCTTCCTGATCTTCCTTCTGTCAACTTCCAGTTTTGTTTCTCCCGGCCCCCTTGTACCTATTCCTCCACCAAGTCTTGATAATTCTATACCTTTGCCAACAAGCCGCGGCATAAGGTAATTGAGCTGGGCAAGTTCTACCTGCAGCTTACCCTCGCTGCTGTGGGCCCTCTGTGCAAAAATATCAAGTATCAGGGCAGTCCGGTCAAGCACTTTAACATTTAATTCTTTTTGAAGGCTGCCCTGTTGTGTAGGGGTTATTTCATCATCAAAAATTATCAGGCTTATATCGCCTCCGGAAATACGGTTTTTCACCTTTTCCAATTTTCCTGATGTTATGAAATATTTCGGATTTGGCCTGTCCTGGCGGAAAACCATACATTCATCTACAGCCGCACCTGCTCCTGAAGCAAGGTTCTTAAGTTCTTCCATATTGTAATCACGTACTGTCTTTTTCCCCTGCCCGCCTGCAGCCTGCCGGTTTTTCCCAAATCTATCAAAATAAACAAAAACAAGGATTGCTTTTTCTTTTGTCATCCTGGTCTTTACGTCTATTAAAATATTTTAATTGAAAAACAATTCCGTAAACTTTTTTCCTGATATATTTAAAATTAAAAATTCCTATTTATTATATTCCGGTTACAGGGCTTCCCCTATCCTTCTTAAAGCTTCTTCGAGCCTGCTGTCATTTATTGTAAGGGATATCCTGAAATAACCTTCACCGTAACTGCCATATGCGCTGCCCGGGGTAATGACTACGTTAGCCCTGTCAAGCACCATCTTTGAAAAAGAAACCGAGTCATATCCTTCAGGTACTTTTGCCCATATATAAATGGTGGCATCAGACTTATAATATCCAATGCCCATATTATTTAGGAGCCCTGTGACCTTCTCCCTTCTCTGCTTATAAATATGATTATTTTTACTGCTGAAACTGCTGTAATGTTTTAGTGCAATTGCAGCTGCATATTGTATTGCATTAAATACTCCCGAATCAACGTTTGTTTTGTATTTTCCAAGGCTTGCAATTGCATGCCTGTTTCCCACGGCACAGCCTATCCTCCAGCCTGTCATGTTGAAAGTCTTTGAGAATGAATAAAACTCCACTCCTGTTTCCCTGGCTCCCGGGATGTTTAAAAAACTTACCGGTTTTATATCCCCATAATAAGTATCGCCGTATGCATTATCATGGCATATAAGGATATCGTACCTTGTGGCAAAATCGACAAGATCCTTAAAGAATTTAGCATCACATGTTGCAGATGTTGGATTATTTGGATAATTTACATGCATTAATTTTGATTTCACGGCGATTTCAGGATCGATGGAATCAAAATCCACAAGAAATCCGTTTTCTTCCTTCAAAGGTACTTTAAAGGGTATGCCACCTGCAAAAGCTGTTCCTATACTATAGACCGGGTATGCGGGATCCGGGACCAGCACATAATCCCCTGGATTTACAAAAGTATACGCTATATTCGATACACCTTCCTTTGAACCCCATAATGCTATTATCTCTGTTTCTGGATCAAGTTCCACGTTAAACCTTTCATTGTAAAAACCTGCTACAGCTCTCCTGAACTCTTCAAGACCATAGCTTGAAGGATAACGGTGGTTAACGGGATTACGTGCCTGCCTGCATAAAGTTTTTATTATTTCAGGAGGCGTGGGTATATCCGGGTCCCCTATTCCAAGGCTTATGACATCGAGCCCTTCTTTTTTCTTTTTCCTTATTATTGCATCTATTTCTGCAAAAAGGTAAGGGGGCAATTTTTTTAAACGTTCTGCTTCTTCAAATTTCATATGGCGTACCTCTTAAAATAAATAATATCATGACCTTAATGGATTTTTTTACAAATAATATGTTCCGTCATAACTATGGCTTACACTGCCCTTAAGGAAAACAGGGGCACCATCATTTTCCCATTCAATAATGAGTGCACCACCCGGCATATTTACTGATATGCACCTCTCCTTTATCATACCATTGACCATGGATATCACTCCAGCTGCACATGCTCCAGTGCCGCATGCAAGTGTTTCCCCTACGCCTCTTTCCCAGACCCTTACATCTATCTCACCTTCATCCCTGTATTTTACAAATTCCACATTTGTCCTGCCGGGAAAGAAACCATGGTTCTCAATTTCTGGACCCCATTTTTTCAGGGGTATACTTTTCAGGTCAGTTCCCGGCCTTAAAAATATCACGCAATGGGGATTGCCCATTGAGACACAATTTATATCAAACACCCTGGAGCTGCTTTCAAGCTTGTAGTTTAAAACTTTCCCGGTACTTTCGTGGTTAACAGGAATTTTTGAAGGTAAAAACTCAGGCATTCCCATATCTACCCTAAAAATTAATTTTTCCCTGGATTTATCAGCGGTTACTGTTTTTATTCCTGCCAGTGTATCTATCTGCAATCTCATTTCACTGGTCATTTTATTTTCTATGATAAAACTGGACATGCATCTTATTCCATTTCCGCACATCTCTGCTTTTGAACCATCCTGGTTGTAGTAATCCATATAAAAATCTGCTTTATTGGAATTTTTTACCAGTATCAGGCCGTCTGCACCTATACCGAAATGCCTGTCGCACATTTTTTTTATCAGTTGCGGACCTATTTTTAATTCCTTTCCAGTAGCATCTATCAATATGAAGTCATTGCCCTGCCCATTTAGTTTTGAAAAACAAATTTTTTTCATGGCAAATATTTATTTACCTCCTGTAATACTTTTTCTGTCAAGTCAAAAATGTTATCATAATTATCAGTTCTAATCCATTTAATTCTTTTATCTGCCCTGAACCAGGTCAGCTGTTTTTTAACAAGTCTCCTCGAATTTTTCTTTACTTCATCAATGCATTCCCTTTTTACTGTTTCACCATTCAAAAATCTTAATACTTCTTTGTATCCC
>JAFGDA010000172.1 GCA_016932375.1 Actinomycetota bacterium
AATTAATAAATATAATAATATGAAAACGTTATTAGTAACGTTCCCATATTATTTTGATCACATGAATTACAAAAACATAACCCTGAAGGATGTAGCAAAAGAATCGAATATGTCGATTTCTACAGTATCGAGAGTTGTGAATAATGAGAAATACGTTTCTCCTGAATCAAGGGAAAAGGTTTATAAAGCCATAAAGGAATTAAATTATCATCCGGAGCTTACAGCAAGAAACTTAAGGCTCAGGGAGTCAAATACCATAGGGGTTATTATTCCCAAGGTTGCTGATTATTTTTTTGCAAACATAGTGCTTTCTGTACAGGAATTTTTTATGGAAAAAGGAAAGGATATTATTCTTTTCAATACTTACAATGACGAACAGATTGAAGAAAAGGCCATAAGGCTTGCAGTATCAAAGAGAGTAGAGGGAATAGTGCTGGTAACAATATGTAAAAATGAAAAAATTATCGAGTCTATAATGCAAAGTTTCAAAATCCCGATAGTAGTTGTAGATAACAGGTTAAATATAAGAAATGTAGACCAGGTATTGAGCGATGACATTGGGGGATCATTCAAGCTGATAAATCACCTTGTGGAAGCACATGGTTATAAAAATATTGCATGTATAAGCGGTCCCCTTAATGAATCAAGCGGCATGGATAAGTATCTTGGATATAAAAAAGCACTTGACGATCATAATATATCGGTTAACGATTCGTATTTAAAAGTCACTAACTGGAGAAAATCAGAAGCTTATGATGTTACGGAACAGCTTATGGAATTAAACCCGGGGCCGGAAGCCATATACTGCGCCAATGCAAATTTACTTATTGGTTGTTTGAGGTTTTTAATAGAGCATAATATAAAGGTCCCGGAAGAAATAGCCCTTGTGACATTTGATGATTATGATTTTGTTTCAGTCCTTGGCCCTCCTGTTACATCACTTAACAGGATTGACAGGGAAATAGGTGAAAAAGCCGCAGGAATACTTTTCAAAAGGATCCAGGGATATGATGGTGAATACAGGGAAATAAGGATTGAATCGGATCTTGTGATAAGGAAATCCTGCGGTTGTAATTGAGTTGATTTTTTAAATATATGTTTTGAAATATTGAGGCGAAGGGGGGTGTTTAAAAAAGGCAAACAATGAATAAAAGTAAATAAAAAGAAGATAACCAGAGGAGGTGTGACGGGGAAAAATAATTTATTTATTTTAAGGCAAAGAAGTTTCACGTAGAAAATTATATTGATAGGAGGGAAAAATGAAAAAAATACTTACAGCAGCAATTCTTTTCACATTTATAGTGTCCATGGTCTTTATGGGTATTGGTTGTAAAGAAGAGGCTGCAGGGGAAGCGGAAGAAATTAGTGAAGAAGAGCCTGTTGAGGAAGAGCCTGTTGAGGAAGAAGCTGCAGAAGAGGAAGAAGTAGTAGCTGAAAAAACCTACAGGATAGGCTATTCATGCTATGGCTGGGAAATCCCATGGATGGTTTTTTACAAGGAAAATTTTGATAAGATAATCGCCGGGGAGTACCCGAATTATGAAATCATTTATCATGATGCCCAGTATGATTTCCAGGCAATGGCTGATGGACTTGAGACATTCATCAATGAAGATGTGGACCTGATCATGCATTTTGCACTTGATAACCTGCCCGTTCTTGAAACATATAAGAAGATAAACGAAGCAGGCATACCACTATTTTTAACCATGGATGAACCGGCATATGAGGCATGGGAATATATGACAGCCTTTTCAGGGCTAAGCCCTGCTGAAGCAGGAAGGGTTTGTGCTGATAAACTGGATGAAGCGCTTGGTGGTGAAGGTACATATGCCTGCATTACTCCTCCAAAAGGCTCCAGCTCATATAATATGTATATGACGAGGTTCTACAACAGGCTTGAAGATATCGGCAGCAAACTGGAGCTTGTTGCGGAAGAGGATGGAAACTGGGATGTAAAACAGGCCCAGGAAAAGGCATCCGACATTCTTACAAAATATCCAGATATAGATGGTTTTTATGTTACTGATGACTGGATGGGTGGTGGGATTGTCAATGCTGCAAAAGAGAAAGGTTATCAACCAGGTGATTTTATTATTGCCGGTTGCGGCGGTGCTGCCGTCGGAGTGAAAGACCTTGCAGACGGCTGGTATTATGTACTTGTTGACCAGGGTACCATACTCTGTGCAACACAGGATGCTTTCCTTATGAAACTGATCGTTGAGGACCTGGGTCCTGTACCGTTCTATTCTATGGTTTACCAGAGAGTTCTGACAAAAGATGATATGGAAGGGTTTGAGCCATCCTGGTAAAAACCTGTCAGGCCGTTTAATTTGTATCCTGGAGTGGCTGTAAATAGCCACGCCAGGATACAAAAGGACCGGAAAATTATTTATTTCGTTAAGTTTGAAGATGTAATTTACCGGAAAATATTACAAGGGAGGAGTGGAGTATAAATGAAAAAGTATGGTGTTGGAATAATTGGAGTAGGCTGGGTTGCAGGAGCGCATGCAACTGCCATGCTTCAAAATCCGAATATAAAAATATCTGCTCTTGTTTCAAGAAGAAAAGAATCCTGCGAAGCCTTGAAAAAGGAGCTGAATCTTGATTGTGAAATTCTTGATAGTTATGAAGACCTGATAAAACATAAGGATGTTGATATTATTGATATATGTACGCCAAATTCCATGCACTGTGAACAGGTCCTGAAGGCAGCTTCAGCAGGGAAACATATAATTATTGAAAAACCGATATGTATGAACCTTGATGAGCTGCAGGCAGAACTTGATGCAATAAGGAAAGCTAAAGTTAAAACCCAGACAGGCTTTGCGAGCAGGTGGAACCCGCACATCCTGTCCCTTAAACATATGGTTGATATGGGTGGGCTTGGCGATATATTTTTTACTGAAGTGGACTACTACCACGAGATCGGCCCATGGTGGAGCGGGTATAACTGGGGTTCCAATACATTGAAAGGCGGGCCTTCAGCAAGTCTTGTAGCAGGCTGCCATGCGGTAGACCTTACGAGGTTTTTTGCCGGTTCTGAAGCAACAGAGGTTTTTGCATACGGCACTTTCGGCCACAGAAAAGATTATGAATACCCGCCGACTTATGCTGCCGTTGTTAAATTTGAAAATGGGAAGATTGGTAAAACAGGAAACAGTTTTGAGAATGAGTGTCCCTATGTTATGAACATAATATTGCATGGAAGTAAAGGTGCAGTTTTCAATGAGAAATTCTTTACAAAAGAATGGTTTCCCGGGCAGGAAGACTGGCAGGTATTCAAGTCAACAATGCTTGAAAGTGGCGATGTCAAGCACCATCCTTTTAAGGGGATGATTGATGATATTGCCAATGCCATTATAAATGATACTGAAACCTCAAATAATATCGAGTCTTCCGCAAGGTCACATGAACTATGCCTTGCTATCGATAAATCAATGGAAACAGGCGAGAAAGTAAAGTTGCCGCTTATTAAATGGTAGATTTATTAAATTTGATAGGGACCGGGCAATCATGTCCCGGTTACGATGGGAAGGGATATATTTAATGAGTGATGCCTTGTTGCAGATAAAAAACCTGTATAAAAAGTTCAGGGGTGTCCAGGCGCTTGACGATGTAAGCCTTGATATAGAAAAGGGTGAGGTTCATTCAATAATAGGGGAAAATGGTGCGGGAAAAAGCACCCTTATAAAAATAATATCCGGCGTAGTCAGGGCAGATGAAGGCCAGGTTATTCTTCGTGGCGAAAGCATACTTAACCTTCCAGCAGCAAAAATTTTTGCAAGGGGTATTTCCGCCTCTTACCAGGAGAATTCCTTGTTTGACAACCTTACTATTGCGCAGAATCTTTTCATAAGCAGCCTTTACAGGTATAAAGGTTTTAATTTTAGCTGGGAAAAAGCTATTTCAGGAGCCAGGAAGATTCTGGATTATTTCGGGATTAATAATGTAGACCCCCTTGAAACAGTATCGGAGCTTCCACCTGAAACAAGGCAGATAATTGAAATATTGAAGACTGTAAGCAGGAAAGCTGACATTTTATGTCTTGATGAACCGACTGCTTCCCTTACCGAAAGTGGTGCGGAATCACTTTTTAAACTGCTAAATGATCTCAAGAGTAAAGGCATTACCATAATATATGTATCCCATAACCTTGATGAGGTTTTAAAAATCAGCGACAGGATAACTGTACTGAGGGATGGTAAGAAGGTTGAGACAATCGAAAAAAAATCAGCTGACAAATCCATACTCCACCAGTTGATGATAGGCAGGGAGATTATGCAGAGGCAGAGGCAAAAGGCCCCATATACGGGAGAAAAACCGGTACTGAAAGTTTTAAATGCAGGTGACGGGGGTAAGCTTCACGATATAAGCTTTGAATTATATAAGGGTGAAGTCCTCGGACTCGCGGGCCTTGTCGGTTCTGGTAGAACAGAGCTTGCATGGCTTTTATTCGGGCTTTCACCCTTAAAATCCGGAAATATCTATTATAATGGAGCTGTGATGCCAGGTTTAAGTCCGGCAACTGCAATAAAAAAAGGCATAATGTATCTTCCTGAAGAGAGAAAGCTAATGGGGCTGTTTCTGGGCCAGGATCTTAAAGTGAATATAACTTCTTCCAAACTGGACAAAATCAGGAGAGGCATAATGATAAACTTCAGGAAGGAAAGAATATTGACAGAAGAGGTATTAAAAAGTCTTGGTATAAAATATGCTACGCTAAACCAGCTTGCCTTAAAACTCTCAGGGGGTAACCAGCAGAAATTACTTTTTGGTAAATGTTTGTTTACGGATCCGGAGCTGCTTATACTTGATGAACCGACAAAAGGAATTGATGTAGGTTCAAAAGAAGAGATATATGAGCTAATTGAAAAACTGGTAGACGAAGGCATGACGATTATCCTCATATCTTCCGAGGTCGAGGAGATATGTAAACTCTCAGACAGGGTGCTTATAATGGTCAAGGGGAAAATAAAGGATGTGTATAAAGGTGATAAAATAAATGAAAAAGATATCACAAGCTGCTACCTCCAGACTGAAAAAAGAAAATGATTTAACCGGAAAACTTATAAGGACATATGCAATCTGGTTTGTATTGCTGGTGCTTATCATTGTCATGTCTTTCATATCCCCGGTTTTTTTCTCATTCAGGAACTTTATAACGGTACTTAAAAACATAGGACCGCTTGCCCTGATAGCAACAGGCCTTACCTTTGTTTTTTTGGGCGGAGGATTTGATTTAAGCCAGGGGGCTGTTCTCCTTCTTACTTCAATGCTGATTATTAACTTCAACCCTGTTACTCCGCTGACATTTACAGGCAGCCTTCTATTCTGTCTTGCCATATCAATTGGAATCGGGTCTGTAAATGGTTATTTTATAGGGATGCAGCGGATGAATCCCTTTATTACGACTCTTGGAATAAGATATATCATAGGAGCTTTTATATATATAGTCACTTCAGGTGCGGTTGTCAGCGCCACGGTGCAAAGCGATATACTTGAGTTTATCGGGTTCGGCACTGTTTACCGGATACCCATACAGACGATAATTGTCGCGACAATAATAATAATATGCTGGTTTATAATAAGATTTACAACTTATTCGAGGAGAATAAAAATTGTTGGCAGCTCAATCGTGGTCAGCAGGTTTTCCGGCCTGCAGTTTGGAAAAATACAGATGTCAACATATGTTATTAATGCATTGCTTGCAGGGATTGCAGGGGTTCTTATAGGATGCAATATATTCCATATAAAGCCTACGCTTATCTGGAATTATGATTTTGATGCAATAACTGCCTGCGCTGTTGGAGGCATAAGCCTCTCAGGAGGCAGCGGGACCATAATAAACACTCTTTCCGGTGTTTTACTTATAGGGTTTATAAATAACTCGATGGTTCTTCTTGGCCTTGAAGAATCCTGGCAGCTTATATTTAAAGGATTGATATTATTAATTGCAATAATTGTAGATATGCAAATCAAGAGGAGATATGAATAAGGAAAAAATTGGTACTGCCCGGGATGGCAACATTAACAATACGGTAAAGAAAAAGCGATCGGTCTTAGGGATATTTTATAATTTAAGGATACTTATCCTTATAATAATAGTGATAGTGCTGTTTTCATCCATGTCAAAAGGGTTTTTTTCCTTAAATACCCTGAACTCAATTCTTTCTTTAATGTCTGCCTATGGAACAATTGCGATAGGTCAGACCATTGTAATACTGATCGGGGGTCTTGATGTCAGTGTCGGATATATAATGTCAATATCAGGGTTATTACTAATCAAGATGATGCCTTACGGGGTGCCTGTTGCAGTTTTAATTTGCCTGTTATCAGGTATTTTCATAGGTTTTTTAAATGGGCTGATTATTTCAAGGCTCAGGGTTAACTCACTTATTACTACGATCGGCATGGGTTTTTTGCTCGGCGGAGTCGCGTTACTTATTTCAGATGGCACCATTCATATCAAGGATAACCCAATCGTTGATTTTGGTAATGGCATATTCTGGTACATACCTTATATTGCAATAATTTACCTTGCATTGACTGCCCTTGTTCAGTATATTTTAAAAAGGACGACACTCGGATTAAAATTTTACTGCGTCGGTGCAGATAGATTATCCTGTACATTTTCCGGTATCAGTAACAGGAATATGGAGCTTTTTGCATTCATACTTTCCGGGCTTTTCGCGAGTCTTGGCGGCTTTATCTATTCGATAAAACTGGCTGCTGCAAGTCCCCTGATTGGAAGCGACGTGCCCATATTTGTGATAACTGCTGTCCTCCTTGGGGGGACTACAATCGGTGGTGGTTACGGGGATGTTGTTAAAACCCTTTCAGGTATATTTTTGATTACCCTTATAACAAAGGGATTGACGCTTTTAAATGTTGAAGCATATTTCCAGAATATGATTATTGGTGTGATTTTAATTTCCCTGCTTTTTATTGGGAGAAAGCTTACTACGAAGGGCAGGCTTTTTGTTTAGGTTATTAAAAAAAATTTGTTTTTAATTATACAGGAGGGATTGAGTTGAATGATTTTAATTTTTCCCCGGCAGATTTCGTCCCATTTAAGGACAAAAAAGTGCTTGAAAAGGCAAGATCGGTTCACGGGGTAGAGCTTGAGAAGTATTCGAACGATAAAATGAAAATCAGGGTCACAAAGAACCCCCACCCGATAATAATAGGGGATATATTTACCAGGATAAAGGCTTCCGATGACCTTGATAAAAAACAGGTGCTCATACTGGGAAACCCCGAGCCCGAAACATACATACCGGTTGCTGAGCTTATAAACTACCACAGGGTAAACTGCAG
>JAFGDA010000173.1 GCA_016932375.1 Actinomycetota bacterium
TATTTTAATTTATCAATATCCAACACGATAAATATAACAGTTATATTCTAAACCAAAACTAAAAAAATTATGAGAAAAATCATAGCAATGCAAGTACTTAAAATTTTGTGATAAATATAAATTATCTGGCAATAACCTTTTTTAAATGTAAATGTGTACAAAAAGTAGTATATTATTATCAGCATATATCACATTTTAAAGGAGTTTATCATGCTTAAGGAATTCAAGGAATTTGCTCTCAAGGGAAGTTTGGTAGACATGGCAGTAGGAATAATTATCGGCATAGCCTTTGGAGCCATAGTAAATTCACTGGTAAATGACATCATAATGCCTCCAGTTGGCCTGCTTTTCGGCAACGTGGATTTCGCCAATATGTTTGTGGTTTTAAGGGAAGGAGCTGCTGCCGGGCCATATCTATCGCTGGATGCAGCCAGGGAGGCAGGCGCAGTTACACTGAATTACGGCATTTTCGTAAATACCATTATAAGCTTTATAATAATTGCTCTTGTATTGTTCTTTATAATAAAGGCGATTAACAGATTAAAGAAAAACGAAGAGCTTTCTGCACCCGAAACAAGGGAATGCCCTTATTGTTTTACAAATATCAGTGTAAAAGCCACCCGCTGCCCTAATTGCACTTCAGAACTGTAAATTTTACTGCCAGCCTGTACAACCATTTTTTTATCACAATCTTTACGGCCAGCACATACAGGTAATTTTATGACAGGAAAAAGGTTCTGTTTTATCCTTGAATAATTATGACTTTATTTAACAAACTTTTTCCTGAATGCCTGGATATCCTTTACTGATTTCAATATATTAAATTCCAGCCTGAACCTGACTTCCTGGCCGGGTTCTATAAACTTAAGGTTTCCGCTTTCCCTCGCAAACTTTCTTCCCTTCACGGAACCGTTGCATGGCTCTATCCCGCAGACATATTCCCCCATTCCCATCTGTTTCCATTGTGTCAAAACCGGCAGGTTATCCTTGTTAAACTTGAGCCATATGCCTATTCCACTGCCGTTATTGAACTTTTCGTTCACAAGTGCAATATTGGAATTTCCTTCTTCATCAGCTTCTATATCATGAAAATATACCTGCTCGGCAAAACCCCGGACCGGGCTGATAAACCTGTTGAAACTATCCTTTCCTTTTTCTGCTTCTTCATCTCTCGGGGTAACTTTTGCCCTTGCTTCAAGAAGTTCTGAATTATTATCGATTACAGGAAAACCTATGTTGACATGATAAAGAATCATAAAGGGTGATGAGATACTACCTATATTTTCAACCACATCCTCAAGCACTATCTTAGGTTCATCCATCCATGTGGTGATCTTCCTTGTCAACTGCAGTTTATCACCAAATACTTTAGCCTCCCTTACTTTTCCCTGCACCCACATCATATACCTGTCACCTTCCCATTTTCCATCAGCGAGAACATTTTCCGCACCAATATTTGCTATCCTGCCGTGAATCCCGAGTTCCTCACCTTCATCAATACTTGCAGCACCCATGGTGGTCAACCCGCATGTGGTGACAAGGCCGCCATAAAAGGTCCTCAGCCACTCAACACCCCTGCTCTCATAATAAACAGGTGATGTTTCCCGGGTTGCCGATTTCCAGGCTACAGGTATGGCATTATAGAAGCAGCCCGAAATATCCATGCCCCTGTCAGGGAGCACAGTAAATTCCAGCCCGCAGGGACTTTTTATATCTACTGCCCTTACCCCCCTGCTGACACCATCTATATATTCATAGTACTTTACGCCACCCAGCTGGCTGATGTCACCGGTCTTTTGCAAAATTTCTTCTCTTGAAACACACCTGCCAAATATCTCCATAATACCTCTCTTCCATACAATTATTTTTTAAAAACCTTAATAACCTTAATATATAAATATTTAAAAGTATCCATTAATTAAACAGATTATTCAACAGGCTCACTCCAATAAATAATCATAACAGGTATTAATAACCTATCTCAACTGCCCTTTCGAGAGCAGGTATCAGTATGGGATCAAGTCTTTCGGTATATGCAATATCGTTTGGATGAAGCCCATCACCGGAGTCATAGACCGGATTCAGCACCCTGTTTTCATTGCTTATGCGCAGGGCTCCCTCAAGGTCCAGGACAGATATTTCTTCATCGCCGCAGTACCGTTTTATCCAGTCATTAAATTCGAGTATGGAATCAAGCTGTTCCTGGCCCGAGTTTGTCGCCGGGTCTATAGGGACAACAGTTGTAAGGACCGGAATGACTTCCTGGCCCCTGCAGAGATTTACCCAGTCCCTTATCAGGTCCTGGTAAGCTGCCATTGTGGACCCGTTGGATTCAGGGGGAAAATAAGCAGCGCATTCTTTAATTATCATAATATCCGGATCTTCTGAATCCAGAAGCTCCATTATCCTGTAGCCTTTATCAAACTGGTATTCGTCATAAGAAGTTATATTTAGCCCGGGAAAATGTTCACTTATGTTCCAGTTGGTTCCTACAGATGCACATACAAGCACTATTTTTGCATCTTCCAGCTCTCCTGAATAGATTTGGGTGGATCCCGGTCCAGGATCTGTTTCTTCCGTGCCTTCGACTTCAGAAGATTCCTGGCCTGTATCCTCTCCAGCCCTTTCAGCCACCTCTGCGTCTTCAGACAGGTATTGCACATTCAAATCGATTGATAGATTACTGCTTCCTTCCTCCTGGTATAAATAAACCGTCATGGAATAGTCTTCATTCTGTGCTTCAGCAAAGAATTCCGACCAGTCTCCCATATCTCCTTCAGACACGGAACTTACATTCCATTCCTTTTCCAGCTCCTGTTTGTACCATTCAGATATATTCCCTATATCTTCAGTGCAATGCAATATGACTTTATAGGCAGGCCTCCCGTCAACCTCTTCTGTTGTTGATTCAACTATGCTGGCATCGGGATAAACAGGCACTGAAGAAGGAAAGCCTACGGGAAAACTGTCAACTGCCCTCCCTCCAGTCTCTTCACCATCCTGCTCTTCACTTTCTTCCCCTCCGGTGCTCCCATCTGTTTCCACCGATGCTTCCCCGGATATTTCCGTACCTGCCGTACTGCAGCTAAAAGAAAAAACTAAAACCATGCCAAACGCTAAAAGAATTACAGGTACTGAAAAAAACAATCCCTTAAAAATATATTTACTTCCCATATGATATTCCCTTCCCATATTTATTATAATGGTCAACTATAAAAACTCTTTATACATATGGCAATCAATTATATATCATACCTGATATAATTGGTGCCATGCCCTTATTTTATGGTCTTTTGATGCTGCTTTTTTGAATTTAAGTTTATTCCATTTTCCATACATGCACAACCGGTTTTGCATCATCGGCAAAAAGCTCAAGGACATAAAGAAGACCATTTGCCCTGTCAAAAGTGATATCTCCTATCCTGTACCTGCGCTGGACTCCTGTCCCCAGCATATCAGGCTCAATACCTGAAGGGTTAAGAAACAGATTGGAATCAATGGAAATAGTTTCATATGGCTGGGGTTTCCACGGCTGGATCTGGCCTGCAGCTACACGGGTAAGTTCAGCCGGGTCGTATAAAATAAATTGTGCTGAAAATGATGAACTCCACCAGCCACGCTCTGAAGTATGGCCGGCACATTCATCCAGGTCTTGCTGGGAGCAGGGGCTGCCGCCAGATTGCCTGCAGAGCGTAAATTGCCCGACCATCTCTTCTTCAACACACGGCTCCTGCGGACCTTCAGGATTTATAAACCCGTACCAGTATTTATCACCGGTTCCCTTTGTTCCGGCAAACAGTACGGCATTTTTCCCTGATGCTGTTGTAATCCATGCTGCCCCCTCCCATTCATCAGGATGCTGGTAACCATTAAGGCAATTTTCAATGTTTTCGGTATTAAAGGTATTTTCATATAACAGAAGAGTTCTTTCCTGAAGGCGGGCTCCATCTTCTGCAAATGAGCTGTTTTCATCAATCCATGGACTATAGGCAAAAAGAGCAGGCCCCATACCAGACCACCCACCATCACGGAAGCGTCCTGTTGCAAGATAAAACCCGCCAAGATAATCATCAGCCCATGATATGGGGACATCCAGAAGATAATTATTTGTACTGTAAAGTGACTGGCTGCCTATATACCATGTTCCCTGCAGGCCAGGGTTTGAAAGATCGGCACTGAAGCTCGCATGTGAAGGAATACTGGTTTGTGGTTCCTCCTGGAAATGCTGGCCCCAGGCCAGGTGAATGCTTGCACCACCGGCGGGGTGCTCAAAGTACTGCATTGCAGTCCTTGGCAGCTCATTTAGGGAAGCAAAAAAACCTTCGGCTATATTTGAAAATTCCTGTATGAAATCCGCTGTATTGAGGGATTCTACTGACTCCGCAATTACAGGAGCAGGAATAGAAACCTCCGCAACTTTATTGCCGTCAGGGAGCTCCCCGTATGGAAGCCTCGGATGCCCCATTATAAAAAGGGATCCTTTAAAACCATCATCTTTACCATCAGGATCGCCACCAGGATTAAAAGTAATTGCACCCCCGCCGTAATCAAAAGTATCCGGACGTTCACCATCTCCAGGAAGCCTGAATGCACCAAGATATTCAATATCTTCAGTTTTTAACAAATCTACATCAGGTATATCTGCATCTTCATCTACTGTAGTCTTTAAACTTTCAGGATTGGGATCAGGTATACTTTTATCAGGTTCCTCCCCGGTTTCTGCCGCCTTTCCTTCATTTATTTCTTCTGCTTCAAACCCGGCTTCTGCAATACAGGAACTGCAGACCA
>JAFGDA010000174.1 GCA_016932375.1 Actinomycetota bacterium
GCCCGTTTTCAACGGGTCAACTCCATCTACAAGCTAACGCATACAGTATTTCTGGTGTAATAAAACCCGGAGGGTTAAAAGTTTTACTATATCAGTTCTTCCGGAGCAGGAAATTTTATACTGTCCACAAAATGATCAGTAAAACTGGGAAATACCGTAAGCTCAAGGTATTTTACCTCTTCGGCTGTCTTTTCAGCTTCCTTTCTTTCGGCCATGGAAACAAGCATCATTTTTGCTCCTACCCCTGCTGCATTTCCCACCTGTCTTATATGGTTCAGGGGGACCTTTGGAAACATGCCTATATTGACTACATTTTTCGGGTCTATATATGAACCAAAGGCACCTGCAACAATGATGCGGTCTATATCCTTAAACACTATCCCTGCATTTTCCAGTAGAACTTCAATGCCTGTCCTCATGGCACCTTTTGCAAGCTGGATCTCCACTATATCCTGTTGATTTATTGAAATATCCTTATTTCCGCAGGGAAGCCCGAGATATACTTCCGGTTTTTCCTCTGCAGCTGCAGCGGAAGCCTCTCCAGCCCCGCCACCGGCTCCATCCTTATATTTTTCATTATATTCTGAAAGTATATATCTGTTCTTGCCTTTTTCATCCCTGCAGACATATGCTGAATCGTTGACAAACTTTCCCCGGCTGTCTATTATTCCAACTTTTAAAAGTTCAGCCACAGAATCAAGTATTCCTGAGCCGCATATCCCGACAGGTTTCTTATCCCCTATGGTCTGTATAACCGGAACAAGGTTTTCCGGGTCAATCAGGACCTTCTCAATTGCACCTGGTGCAGCCCTCATCCCGTGTTTTATATGCGCGCCTTCAAAAGCCGGGCCTGAAGCAGTCGAAACACTTGTTATGTTTGAGCCGCTTTTAAGGGCAATCTCGGTATTCGTCCCAATATCAAGTGCAAGCAGGTTGCCGCTCATATTCCTTATACCCGACGCAAGGATCATTGCAAGATGATCCGATCCGACAAAACCTGCAATGGGTGGAGGCAGATATATGTATGCGCCCGGGGCCAGCCTGATACCGAGCTGTTCCGCCTTGACATGCAAGGAGTCGCTTATTGCAGACACAAAAGGAGAAAGGGCAAGCTGTTTTACAGGAAGCCCCATTAAAAGATGGTGCATGGCCGTATTGGCAACTATGACCATTTCGAGTATATCGTCACTTTTTAGGCTGTTTCTCGAACATAGATCAGTAACAGATTCATTGATACGGTCAACCAGTACCCCCTTTATACGTTCCGCATTATCAGGGCCCTGTATGGCAAAATTGAGCCTGCTCATTACATCTTCCCCGAAGCTTATCTGTGGGTTCATTATCCCCATGCTGTCTATTGTCCTGCCGGATATCAGGTCCACAAGCAGAATGGCAACCTTGGTTGTCCCCAGGTCCATTGCCAGGCCAAAACATTTTTTTGTCATGTCCCCGCTCTCTATTTTTATTATCTCGCCTTCCCTGATTGTGACAGTTATTTTCCATGCCTCTTTCCTTATGATTGAAGACATTTCTTTTAACACTGAGGGATCAATATTTTTTACAGTAACCTTATATTCCTTATCCAGGGCATCCTTTAACCGGGTCATATCCGAACGAAGGTCGTTCAGTGTAGCCCTTTCAAGCTCCAGGTAATATTTTTTCACAACCGGATCGATTTTTAGAATTTTTTCTTCTCCTGTCACCTGAAGCTTTTGCTCTTCGCTTAAAGAAGAGGCGGGGATGTAGATGTTTATATCCCTGTCAAATATATGCTGGCAGGCAAGCCTTACACCATGGCTGATCTCATCAGCGCTCAGGACCTTTTTTTCCTGGCCGGTTGGTTCAAATGCCCTGGCGTTGTCTTCGTCAAGGATTATTATGCGGCACTTGCCGCATGTACCTTTTCCGCCGCAAACCGATTTTATGCCTATCCCGGCTTCCATGATAGCGTCGAGCCCCCTGGCAGGACTGTCAAGGATAATCCTCCGTCCGATAGGTTCTATGGAGATCTTTATCTTTTTACCCTGCATAACCTTTTACTTCCCTTCTATTGGTATTTAAACAATAATTTTTTTTAAAAACCAGGCTTTAAATACAATTAAATGATTATAGCACTTTATTCCTTAAATTCTTCAGTCATGACATATTTTTTTATAACCTAATTGTAAAAAATATATATGCCAGTTAAATCCAGAAACTGCATACATCCCTATTATAGCATCATGGATTCCTTGATAATTACAAAATAGTATGGCTAACAAGGGATTTTAATATCGAACTGCAAGATAAAACTGAATATACTCAAAATCTATTTGTATTTAATATGTATCATTAATAAAAATTGCACTAAAAATAATTTCAAAATATCATAATATTGCGTTATAATATAAGTACATAAATGAATTTGATTTTTACTAAAAAATAGTATAGAGTATCTCAGGCTATTTTAGTTTTTATTTATATTTGATAATGAAAGGGTTTTAAAAAGGAGGGCTGGTGATAAAAATGGCTAAGGATGACACCAAGAAAAAATCCGAGGAAATCGGGATAAACGGCCTTAACAGCATAAGCAACCTTGAGGCCGAGATAATGAAGATTGTATGGGAAAAAGGCAGGGTGACAGTAAGGGAAGTACATGAAAACATGCTGAGGAAAGAGATAGAAAAAAAGGAGCACGGCTTTATACCCTATACAACAGTTATGTCTACAATGACTACTCTTGCTGAAAAAAACCTCCTGAACCAGGATAAAACAGCAAAGACATATATATACTCAGCTGCTGTAGACAAAAAAGAACTATCAAAAAGTATCATCAGGTCGGTTTCCGAAAAACTGCTTGAAGACAGCACGAGCGGCATGGTTTCAAAGTTCCTGTCCGATCCAAAAAATATTACTGTAAAAGGCATTGAAAAATTATTAAATGAAATAGACAAATCTTGAAATAGATTTGGTTATTTTTATTTTTCATGTTTATTATAGACATATTAAGTGGTTACATACTGCCGGTCATCTATGAAAGTATGGTAAGCCTTGTAATTGTTCTTATGTTCCTGTTCGTATTCAGGATCAAGGATTCAAATATGAGGATACTTTTCTTTTTCGTTCCGCTCATCAAACCTTTTTTTGTAATTGCAGAAAAAGTGGATCTCGATCCAGCCAATTTCCCAAACAGGGAAATAATTACAGGAATAAGGTTCCCTGACCCTAACAGTATGATAAACCTTGGTTCAAGCAGGGCGCCTTTTTATGAGGTCATTTCAACAGACATGAACTACCTCTACCTTTTAGTAACTGTTTCAGTAGTTCTATTAATACTCCTTGTCAGATGGATAATCCTTGCAATGTTTTACAGGCACCTTGCCTATGAGGAAAAGGTATCGCATCATGATGTACCGGATATTTACAATATAATATATGATTACACCTCAAGGATAAAAACTAAGATACCGGATGTAAGCCTGACTCACAGGAACATAAGGTCGCCATTCATAGTAGGGATCCTGCGCTGTACCATGGTCATTTCCCCACGCTTGATAGAATGTTTAAGCATTGAAGAAAAAGAGACTGTAATACATCACGAATTATCACATATAAAGAGAAATGACAACCTTACGGGATGGTTTGCATTAATTTTAAGGGATCTTTTATTCTTCAATCCTTTTGCCTATATGGCATTTTTCCTTATTAAAAACGAGCAGGAGAAAGACTGCGATAAATTGATGCTCAGGTACTCGGGGAAAAGTGCAAAAGAAATTGCCAGGAATATTTTGAATGCCATTCTAAAGATAAAATCGACTGCTGCCAAAACCGGTCAGTACCCGGATCCAGGTGGAATTGCAAACAACTTTACCGGGTCTGCACCACTGTATTTTTTTAACTTTAAAATATTAAGAAACAGGATAAACCTCATACTCAGCACAGACCCTTCAAGAATCTACAGCAGGCCATTCCCAAGGATTATTATGGTTATGTTCTTCATAATACTGCTTGTCCTGCAGGTAGTCATGGTTATAAGGTTTGACAACCTTATTATATTCCTGCGGTAAAACCTCTTATATAAAAGCCTTGGTTACAGGACTTTTTTATTCTGATATCCTGTTCATGTTGCAGATTAAATGCCAACCGCCTTCCGCTATTCCTGAATGCAGCATGGAAACAAAACAATAGAACCCCTCCAGGTGTTTACTATTTTATGCCCATCAGGTTTTTGGCAGCTTTCAGGGTATTGCTGAGAAGCATTGCAATGGTCATGGGTCCCACCCCTCCGGGTACCGGTGAGATATGGCTGGCCTTTGGTTCCACTGCAAGGAAGTCAACATCACCTATAAGGGTTGCGCCTTTCTTTTCAAAGTCTTCCTTTCTCCACTCAAGGAGGCCGGGACTGGCTTTGTCTTTTGTTATCCTGTTTATTCCAACATCTATTACAACCGCACCTTCCTTGACCATATCCCCTTTAATAAGGTAAGGTACGCCGGTAGCAACTATAAGAAGGTCGGCATTAACCGTATGCATCTTAAGGTCGGCTGTCTCTATGTGGCATATTGTCACCGTAGCCCATTCGTTTAAAAGAAGCAGGCTGGTAGGCTTCCCCACTATTTCGCTATGACCCACCATCACGGCATTCATACCCTTGAGGTTTATCTTTTCCCTTTTCAACATCTCTATTATTCCCGAAGGAGTTGCAGGAGCAAGACATTCCTGCTGGGATACGAGTTTACCCATATTAACCGGATGGAAACCATCAACATCCTTTTCCGGCAGGATGGCCTGAAGCACCCTGTCCTTGTCTACCTGTTCCGGAAGCGGGAGCTGCACAAGTATTCCATGTATTTCAGGGTTATTATTCAGCCTGTCTATTTCCTTCAGGACATCTTCAGTGGAGACAGTATCTTCCATCTTTATTGACTCGGACTTGATTCCCACTTCTTCACAGCCCCTCTGCTTGCTGCCCACATATACTTTTGAAGCCGGGTTTTCCCCGACAAGTATAACTGACAGCCCCGGGACTTTCCCGGTTGATTGCTTTATCTTTTTTACTTCTTCCTTAACCTCGTTTTTTATATCCTGTGAGATTTTTGTTCCATCAATTAGCTTTGCTATTTTAATCACCCCTTCTTTTTATTTTTTAACAATCCTGCATATATATAAAACGATCTTTATATATAAATCCCTTTTTTATAATCTTTCAGGCATCTATGCGCCTTTTTACTAATTACATACCATTCACGGAAACCTTATAACCATCATCTCTATTGGCATCAGTTAACCACGTAAAAAGAACGTGGAACCCTGCACTGCCTGGTTATTAGAAAAGACCCACAGTTTTGCCATCCCCGTCTATATCAACCTTTGTTCCTGCAGGTACCCTGGGGAGCCCCGGCATTGTCCTCATCTGCCCGAGGAGGGGGTAGAGGAATCCTGCTCCGACAGAAGCCCTTACATCCCTGATGGGCACAGTGAAGTTCCTTGGTCTTCCTTTAAGATCAGGGTCATGACTCAAAGACAGGTGCGTCTTTGCCATGCAGATAGGAAGCTTATCGAATCCCTGCCTGGTGTATAGTTCTATCTTCTTTTCCGCTTCGGGTGAATAATCTACCCCGTCTGCACCGTAAATCTTTGTTGCTATGGTCTCGATCTTTTTCTTGATTGGCCAATCGAGGGGATAGAGGAATTTGAATTCCGACGGCTTTTCTGCTGCTTTTACAAGCGCCTCAGCAAGTTCCATTCCACCTGCACCACCTTCAAGCCATACCTTGCTAACCACGGCATCTTCGGCACCAGCAGCTTTTGCCCTTTCCCTTATGACTTCTATTTCTTCAGGTGTATCGGATTCGAAATGATTTATTGCCACTACAACATTTACACCGAATAGCTTCATGTTTTCAACCATCTTCTCTAAGTTCTCACAACCTTTGAGGACCGCTTCAACATTTTGTTTTTCCATAAGTTCCCTGTCCACGCCCTGGCCCGGTATAAACTCAAAACCGCCACCGTGCATTTTAAGAGCCCTTACGGTTGCAACTATCACTACTGCATCAGGCTTTAGGCCGCTGTAACGGCATTTTATATTCATGAATTTTTCGGCACCGCAGTCAGCCCCAAAACCGCTCTCTGTTACAGTATATTCACCAAGTTTAAGGGCCATCATATCTGCAAGGATTGAGCTGTTTCCATGAGCTATATTTGCAAAAGGGCCTGCATGGACAAAGCAGGGCGTATGCTCAATGGTCTGCAGGAGATTGGGCTTTATGGCATCCTTAAGAAGGACGGTCATTGCCCCGGCAGCCTTAAGATCTTCTGCGCTTACAGCCTTACCGTCATATGTGGACCCTACCGTCATCCTGCCAAGCTTTTGCCTGATATCCCTGAGCCCTGTTGTAAGCGCCAGTATTGCCATTACTTCGGAAGCCACACTGATGTCATAACCTGTTTCCCTTGGAATACCGTTTAACTGTCCGCCAAGGCCGACAATTATATTGCGCAGCGCCCTGTCACTGACATCAACCACCCTGTTAAGAGTTATGCTGAAAGGGTCGATATTGAGTTCATTGCCCTTCATCAGGTGAGTATCAAGAAATGCAGCCAGCAGGTTGTGAGCTATGCTAACTGCGTGTACGTCTCCGGTAAGGTGAAGGTTAAAATCTTCCATTGGAAGGACCTGGGAATAACCGCCACCGGCTGCTCCGCCCTTTATGCCAAAAACCGGACCAAGGGAAGGCTGACGGATACATGTTACAGTCTTCTTGCCTATTTTGTTGAGGGCCATGGCAAGACCAATGGTGGTAACAGTTTTTCCTTCTCCAAGTGGTGTGGGTGTAATGGCAGTAACATCAATATACTTTCCGTCCGGTTTACCTTTTAACCTGTCCAGGACTTCCAGCTTTACTTTTGCCTTATAGTTACCATAAAGTTCAAGATCCTCATCTTCCAGGCCCATTGATGCAGCTATATCCCTGATTTGCTTCATCTCTGCAGCCTGCGCAATTTCAATATCGCTATTCATATGACTCCTCTCACCTTTTTATTTGACAAAGCTCAGATGATTATACATGAATTACTA
>JAFGDA010000023.1 GCA_016932375.1 Actinomycetota bacterium
AAAGAAAATCCAGGACGATTTCAATCTCTGTCCTTATTGTGGTTACAGGCTGAAGGACGAACTATAAGACTAAATATTGATATTGCATAAATACATGGATTCATGCCGGATTTTGTTTAAATAAAAACGGTATTTTATAGTATTTTAATATAAACTCTTAGTATAAAAACTACTTGTAATAACCCGGGTCATCAGTTAGAATCTTAAAGTCTAATAAAATATTCGATTTATGGAATCTCAAAATACACAGATATTAAAGGGGAATCTTAGATTACTTCTTTTTAAATTTTCCTTACCGACTATCGCTGGAATGGTCATAAGCGCAATGTATAATTTTGTTGACACAATCTTTGTGGGGAATGGTGTAGGTTCACTTGCTATTGCAGCGCTCACGATCGTAATGCCGATGCAAATATTTATGCTGGCAATAGGTCTTATGATAGGGGTCGGTGCATCCTCCATTATTTCGAGGGCACTTGGATCAGGTGACCACAGGCTGGCAGCTAAAGCAGGTGGGAACGCTTTTATAATAAACGCCATGATAAGCCTCATACTCATGGCTGCTTCATTCATATTTATCGATGATATACTGAAGTTTTTTGGGGCTTCAAGTGATGTCCTGCCCTACGCCCGGGATTATCTTTCCATAATACTTTTTGGATTTGTATTTTTTTCATTCTCCCTGTCAGCCAACCATATAATAAGGGCTGAAGGGAGGCCGAGGGCAGCGGTATATCCGATGATAGCCGGAGCTGTTTTAAATATAATCCTTGATCCTGTTTTTATTTTTGTTCTGGGGATGGGTGTGAAGGGGGCAGCACTGGCCACGCTGATAAGCCAGGCAGCCAGTACGGCTTTTATAATACTGTATTTTTTCAAAGGTAAAAGCATTCTGCATCCAAATACAGGTATGTTCAGGTTAAACCCTGCAATCATAAAAGATATATTGCTTATTGGATTCCCATCGTTCCTGATGGCTATTGTTGACAGTGTGATATTCCTCGTATATAACCGTGCACTTCTATACTATGGAAATGACTTATATATCGCCATTTCCGGTATTACGATAAGGATACTTGATATTATCGTGATGCCGATGATAGGCATTGCCTACGGGTTTTCAACTATTGCCAGTTTTAATTATGGGGCAAAATTATATGAAAGGGTAAAAAGGGTCTTCGGAGAAGCAATACTATGGACTGCGCTGATCGCCCTGGCAGGTTTCATGGCAGCAATGTTTTTACCGGGGCAGCTTCTAAGTATTTTTACAGATGACACGAACCTCGTAAGAATGGGTATTATGCCCATGAGGATAATCGTTACATCTTTCCCTGTTATAGGATTCCTGATTACCGGTGGTTCACTCTTCCAGGCTATTGGAAAACCAATCCCGGCTTTATTCATTGACCTTTCGAGGCAGGTAATTTTCCTTATCCCTGCCATTTTTATACTGCCATTTTTCTTTGGTTTGAATGGTGTTTTTGCATCATGGCCAGTCTCTGATTTCCTGTCTTTTATTGTTACAGGCGCTTTTGTGGCATACGAGTTCAGGAATTTAGAGCGTCTTCAGGTGCCCGGGAAAAAGCAAGCCTGAAAAATCTTAAAATCTTCTTGACTTAAAATAATTTCAGCAATAGGATATGGCTTTGGTTTAATAGTTCTGCAGGGATTAGCAATGGAAGAAGAAAAGAAAAAAATCTTATCGGATAATCTGAGGAGCCTGCTTTTTAAATTCTCACTGCCATCAATTACTGGCATGGTGATTACGGCCCTTTATAATTTTGTAGATACTATTTTTGTCGGAAAAGGTGTAGGCCCGGATGCAATTGCAGGCCTTACTATCGTGCTCCCGGTAATGATATTTATAATTGCAATTGGCCTTATTACCGGAATAGGGGCTGCATCAATTGTTTCACGTTCACTCGGAGGGGGGGAAAAGGAAAAGGCCCTGATTGCTGCCGGTAACAGTCTTGTTTTAAATGTCGGCCTCAGCATACCGATAATTGCTGTTTTTTATGTTTTTATGGATAGAATACTTGGTTTCCTTGGCGCTTCACAGGAGATAATACCATATTCGAGGGATTATCTTTCGGTAATGCTTTTTGGATTTGCATTTTTTTCCCTTTCCATTGCTGGAAACAACCTTATAAGGGCAGAAGGGAAACCGAGGGCTTCAATGTATGCAATGCTAATCGGGGCGGTACTGAATATAATTCTTGATCCCATATTCATATTTATATTTAGAATGGGTGTCAGGGGTGCAGCTATCGCCACGGTCATCAGCCAGGTAACAAGTATGATATACATACTTGCATTTTTTTTATCAAAAAGCAGCATTTACCACCTGAGATGGTATGCATTCAGGCCCAGGAGAGCTGTGGTCAGGGAAATACTGGCCATAGGTTTTCCATCATTCCTTATGGAGATAATAGGGAGTATCCTGTTTCTGGTATTTATAAAAGTGGTTAGAAATTACGGGGGCGATCTGTATATTGCAGTTACAGGTATAGGTATCAGGATAGTTGACCTTATTTTTATGCCCATACTTGGCATAAGCCAGGGTTTTGCACCTATTGCAGGATTTAATTTTGGCGCAGGTTTATACGGCAGGGTAAAAAGCATCCTCAAGGAAGCGCTGATATGGACTTCTGTTGTTGCATCTGCCGGATTTATTATTATGGTCCTCTTTCCGCAATTACTTATCAGTATTTTTTCAAGTGACCCTGAACTTATAAGGATAGGCAAAACTCCTCTAAGGCTGATTGCCATGTTTGCACCTATCTGGAGTGTACCCATACTGAGTGGAACTTTCTTCCAGGCCATAGGGAAAGCAGCTCCGGCGATGTTGATAACAATATCCCGGGACCTTTTAATATTTATCCCGGCAGTTATAATATTTCCCATGTTTTTTGGCCTTATAGGGGTGTGGATATCCTGGCCTTTTACGGATTTTTGCTCTTTTATTATCAGCGGGTCTTTCCTGCTGTGGGAAATAAAAATAATAAACCGTAAAATAGAGCTTCAAACTAAAGAAGCATAAGGTTAAAGATGGAAACACAAATAATCTGGCTCTGCATTTTTTTAACTTTCTTATGCTATAATACTGACTTGCGGAGAGATGGCTGAGCGGTTGAAGGCGCACGCTTGGAAAGCGTGTAAGTGGCGTAAGCTGCTTCGTGGGTTCAAATCCCACTCTCTCCGCCATTATTTAATGGCGGGAAATGGGTATGGCCAAAACGCGAAAGATGCTAAGTGATAGAAATTCTTTATCAATGTTTATAATTGACTGTATGCTTATAAATGCTGGATGTTATTGAGATATGTCGAGATCTTTAATATAGGGTTTTATATCTATAACCGGGGTATTGTCAAGCATATCCACGTTCTTTACCCTGATGGTATTTTTTTCTATTTTTAAAACCTCTGCAACTGTCATTCCTATGCGGTTGGGCCTGTGCGGGGATCTTGATGCAAAAACGCCCCTTTCGGTGAGGGAACCTGGTGGGGTAGCAGTAAGGCTGTAGCCATGAAGGCGGTCAAAATAAAAAAGTATTACGATATATTTGCATTCTTCAAGTCCTTCCATGCCTTTTATGTATTCATCATATATTTCAATCGTACCCTCCGCGCCGCCTGAAAATTTGGCCTGGCGGGGGGCATCTCCTCTTTCCCTGTAGGGAGTATGGATTCTTCCAATTGGTTTAATAATGTATTTTTCCATGTCAATTTAATCTTTCATTCTTTATTATTCCTTCATCAAGCCTTAAAATCCTGTCGCTTACCTTTCTTGCCACACCGGGGTCATGGGTTATGAAAAGAATTCCAAGACCCCTATCTTCCTGCAGCCTGTTTAATAATTTCAGGACCTTTGCCTGTATGCTCGGGTCAAGAAAGGATGTGGGCTCATCTGCTATAAGCACCCTTGGTGACAGGATGAGTGCCCTTGCTATAATTACTCTCTGAAGCTCACCACCGCTTAAATGATGCGGATACCCATAAAGGAAATTTTCATCCGATGGGAGCTCTACTTCTGTCAGCACCTTTTTTACCGCCGTAATATTATCTGTCCTGTTTACTTTCTTTTGAATAACAAGCGGTTCCATCACTGCATCAAGTATGTTCAATCTATGGGATACCGAAGACCTTACGTCCTGGAATATCATCTGGACCCTGCTGTAAAACCCTGCATCCCATTTTTTGACAGGCTCCTCTTCAAGATATACCTCTCCGGCATCTTTTTCAAGGAGCCCCATTATTATTCTTGCAAGGGTGGTTTTGCCCGATCCGCTTTTTCCGAGCAGACCGACTGTCTCACCTTCATAAATTTTAAAACTAACTGATTCTAAAACATTATTTTTATTATATGATTTCCTTATGTCCCTCATTTCAAGCATGGGAATGATTCCGCCCCTGTGGCAGGCCAGTTTTAACCCACCATATTCTTTAAGCACGGGTTTAAGCAGCCTGCATATGTCAATACTCTGGGTACATCTTGGATGGAATGGGCAGCCAGTTTCAATAAATTCAGCTTTTCCCCTTATGCCCTGAAGATCCTTTGTCCTGTCCATTCCGGGATATGACCTTATCAGGCCTCTTGTATAAGGATGGCGGGGGCCGGAAAATATTTTTTCCGTTGGTCCCATTTCAACTATATCCCCCCCGTAAAGGACCATTGTCTTTTCCGACAGGCTCCTGGCTGTACCAAGGTCGTGGGTTACAAGGAGTACAGCCCTGTCCCTGCTCAGTTTTTTTATGGTCGAGATAATTTTTACTCTTGCATCCGGGTCAAGCGATGAAGTTGGTTCATCAAGTATGACAAGGTCGGGTTTCAGTATGTAAGCCATGGCCACAAGTGCTTTTTGCCGTTCACCGATACTGAGTTGATGAGGGTAGGCATTAATCCTCGAAACGGGGAAACTGACAGTTGCAAGCATTTCCCTGATTGAAGAACCATCCCTGTTTTTACCTGTAAGCTCGCTTATCTGCTGGTATATTGTCATTGTTGGGTTAAGGATATTATCTGCATTCTGGAAAACCATCGAAATCCTTTTCCACCTCAGCAGCCTCAAATCCGGTTCCCTGATTCTGCATATATCAGTCTCTCCAAATAATATTTCCCCGGATACTGATGCATCCCCGGATTGCTGTGAAAGCAGGCCCATTATGCTGAGTGCAAGGGTAGTCTTGCCTGTGCCGGATTCGCCAACTACCGCTATTATTTCCCGGCTTCCAAGTTCAAAGCTTAAATCTTTTATGATTTTTTTGCTGCCATAAGAAATATTTAAATTCCTGATTTCAAGCATTATTTAACCTCGGGTCTATTAGTTTTTCCATCAGGTTACCCAGGAATGTAAATGATAACAGGATCATGGAAAGAAGTATTCCCGGAGGAAGAAACCACCATAACCAAACCGGAAGGTAATAAAACTTGAATGCATTATGCATTATTGTTCCAAGGCTGATTGTCGTAATGCTTGATATACCTATAAAAGCCATTCCTGCCTCCAGGAAAACGGCAGTCCGGGCATTATGGATAAAAGACACTACTATTATATTTCCGAGGTCGGGTATTATATGCCTGAAAAGGATATAGGTTTTTTTCGCCCCGAAGGTCCTTGCAGAATAGATATGCCGTTTCTCCTTTAAAGCAAGCGTCTGGCCCCTTATTATCCTGGCGCCTTCAGGCCAGCAAAGCAGTGATATGAGGATAATCATCGTAACCGTAGCCGGCCTTATAAAAACAGACAACAATATAAGTATTATTATGGAAGGCATGACCAAAAAGGCATCTATTATCCTCATAACGATAATATCATAAATGCCGCCAATGAAACCGGAAGAGACCCCCATGAGCAGGCTTATGGATGTGGCAATTACACCAACACCAATAGATACCATCAGTGAAGTCCTGAGTCCGTGGGCAAGTCTTGAAAATATATCCTGTCCGAGGTCATTTGTCCCTAAGATATTATTCAAGCCGGGCCTCAAAAAAATTGACCTGCTGAAAGCTTCCGGGTTACCAGAAAAAAACGGTGTAATCATGGAAAAGAGTATCAAGACTGCAATTATGGCAAGCCCGGCCCGGGCACTCTTATCTCTTTTAAGGTTGTCTTTTACACTAATATGCATATTCAATCCTTGGGTCAAGCCTTACATAAGAAATATCCATAAGAAAATTAATAAGCAGGACCAGGACAGCGACAAAAAGGAAGCTTCCCTGGATTACCGGGTAATCCCTGTTCAGTATGGAATTATATATCAGAGTCCCCATGCCAGGATATGAGAAGATTATTTCAATAAAAAGTGTTCCGGTCATCATAACGGTACCAAGCCTTACACCGGTATGTGTTGCAACGGGTATAAGTGAATTTCTACCAGCGTGTCCGTATCTTATACGGATGTCCTTTAATCCCTTGGCTTTTGCCAGAAGTATATATGGTTCCTTTATGCTTGAAATCATGGCATTTCTTGTTAAAAGATAGCTTGAGGGTGTGAATACAAAAACAAGGCTTAAAAGCGGGAGTATAAGGTGCCTCAGGAAATCGAATGTAATTCCGGAGGCAGCCATTCCAGAATATGCGGTCTTTGCACCCTGGAACGGGAGTATGTCAAGGATGACGCCAAATATAATCAAAAAACATGCACCCATAAAAAAGGCAGGGAAGCCTGAGAAAAAAATCATCATAAACAGGATAAACCTGTCATATCTTTTTCCCCTCCTCCAGCCTGATTCTATACCGAGGACGATACCCAGCGCAGTGGATATGAGCATTCCCAGGCCCATCAGGATTATGGTGTAGGGAATATAGGAAAAAACCAGCTCAATAACTGGTTTCTTATAGTAAATTGAATACCCTAGATTACCCCTGAATATCGATATTACATGCAGCACGTACTGTATGGCAACCGGCCTGTCAAGGTTGTAGGTGCTATTTATATATTCCCTGGTTTCTCCGGAAAGTTTGAGCAGGACTTCCTCGCCATATATTGCGCTTAACGGATCTCCCGGCAAAAGTCTCGGAACAATAAAATTAAGTGTTATGATTATTAAAAATGCAATGATATAGCTAAAACATTTTTTTCTCATGTCACTTTTCTAAAAATGCTATTTTATTTATGGGGATTGGTATTCCGGTTGAAATACCGCCTTCCGTGTAAAATATATTTGCTTTTTCGTTGTGAGCCCAGAACCATTTTGGGTAATAGAGTGTTATGGACGGCAGCTCTTCTGCATACATTTCCTGTATTTCATAAACCATTTCTTTTCTTAGCATTGTATCCATTTCTTCAAGCTGTGCCTGCATCAGCCCTACCAGTTCTTCATTTTCATAATACCGGACACTATTAAAGCCCCCGTCTATAACCACACTGTTTAATGATTCCGGGTCACCTCCGAGACCACCATGGCCACTTATTGCAAGATCAAAATTCCAGTTTTCTATCATATTGTCAAGTGTTTTTGACTCATAGCTTACAAGGTCAATTTTTATTCCTGCTTTTTCGAGGTTTTCTTTTACGATCTGGCCGTCCCTTTCAAAATCACCCTGGCTCACTGCAAGCTCAAGGGAAAGCATGTCACCGTCTTTGCTGTAATATCCACCTTCACCTTCTGTCCATCCGAGGTCTTCAATGAGCTGGCGGGTTTTTTCTATGCTGTATTCATATTGAGGTATATTTTCATTGTACCACAGGCTGTTTGCGGGAGGCATCAGGCCAGCACTTCCCTCGACTGCAAAACCTCTCTGTGAAATTTCAACAATTTGTTTCCTGTCTATGGCATATGCGAGGGCATGCCTGAATGATTTTTCTTTCAGTAAATCATTCGAGTGGTGGTTTATTATAAGTTTTGCAGCCCATACAGGGGGTTCTTCCTCCATTATAAAACCTTTATCCTTTAAGTCTTCTGCTACATCGGCAGGAATTGAACCGGCATCTATTTCACCGCTTTCAAGCATTGCCGGGGTGGTTTCCCCGGAAACCTTAACGAATACTAATTTTTCAATATTGACCCTGCCGTAGTAATAACCAGGATTGGCCTCATAAAGGTAGGAGCCTTCACTGTTGTTATAGTCTTTAAGGATGAATGGACCCGTGCCGGTAAGTGCATCATCTCCTGTATAGGACAGGGGTTCCCTGATATTCTTCCAAATATGTTCAGGAATTATTGGAAGGGTGCCGGCAATATTGTTAAGGAAGGGAGCATATTTTTTATTCAATGCTATTTTTACAACATAGCTTCCGTCCTGTGTCACGGATTTTATGGAACCTGGATCAACCCATACCCAGGGGTGCTCTTTTATGTAATTAAAAGTGAAAATGACATCAGAGGCGTCAAATGGCTCGCCATCATGCCATTTTATGTCTTCCCTGAGTTTGAATGTGTATGTATTCCCTTCTTCATCGTAGTCATAGCTTTCTGCAAGCATGGGGATCACATTACCTTCTTTATCCTTCCATATTAGCGTGTCAAATATCAGGCTCATCCTTATATACCCCGGACCCCTTGAATACATCCCGTATGGGGAAGGGAAACCCCAGTCTCCGGTTGAATCACCGATCCTTACGATATCTGCAGTCTCTCCGGTACCGGCAGCGGAACACGAGATACAAAAAATTGTAAGGATAAATGTTAGCAGCAAGACAAAAGTTTTTTTCATTTTTATAACCGTTCCTTTCACTTTTACCATCTTACTTTTTTAAACTTATTCCATGTCCGTCCATATAAAAGAACCACTCACCCTTGCATGTTATGCATGCAGGCTTTCCGTCTTTTACCCTTGCCCTGCTTTCCATTATTTTTTCGCCGCATATGCTGCAGATAACAGAATCAAAAATCGGGGCATACTCCGGAGGCTCAACCATGCTACCTGTTATGTCAAACATTTCGGTCTCAGGAATTTTTAGCTCATTTATCGCCATATCTTCAGAAAGTTTAAAAAATTCCTGCCTTTCGGAAGTTGAAACATTCTCCCTTTTCCTAACTATTCTTTCAAATAAGCTGGAAACAACCGGGTATACTTCAGTTCTCGAATCAAGGAAATCTTTTTTAAGGGACAGCCTGATGGAATCTTTGCTTTTCCTGTGGATTACCGTCACTGCTGTCTTTCCCTTATCATGGAAAATCAGCCCATTGTTACCGAAAGTACAGCCTGTTGTCACCTGTATCCCGTCACTGAAACAATTATTTGTCTCAACTATTGAAAGCACTTCTTCCATGCCCTCGCTGGTTAAAGCCAGCTGTTTCATTGCATAATAACCGGCTTTTACCCCATATGCAGAAAAGCTGCAGATATGTCCGTGGAAAAGAGCTGATTTCTTTAAAAGTCCAATGAGGTCATCCTTTGCTATAAGACTATTTATCTCATCCCTGTAGCCCATGGCCCTCCTTTTTGAAGGTTTATGATTATGGCATATTATATAATTATTGTGTTACTATTGCAAATATTAGTAACACCCATGATAAAATTTTATATAATAATTTTAAAGGTTCCTGATAATT
>JAFGDA010000175.1 GCA_016932375.1 Actinomycetota bacterium
ATTTTAATGAGTTCGCGGAGTGAGTTTTAATATATGCAGTGTTGTAAAAATTTATTTTATCATGATTACCCCTTTTAATAACAGGTATGATTAGAATTTAAATGGATAAAAAAATAAAAGTGCTGGTTTTAAGCGGTTCGGAAGACAGGATCCGGTCAATAATTAAAATCCTTGATGATTACGGCTTCCAGACTGCTTATGAGACAGTAGTAGACCCGGAATCATTTTCACTTCTACTTGCGAAATCCAGCTGGAGCGTTGTAATAGCAGAAAACAGCCTGCATGATTTTGACCTTAAAGATGCCATAAGGTTATTAAAAAAAAGCCACCAGGATATACCCTTTATAATCATATCTGACACCGGGAACGAAGAAACGGTAGTAAATCTCTTAAAAGCTGGCGCAAGTGATTATATAAGGAAGGATGATTTTATCAGGCTTCCAGCTGCAGTTGAAAATGAAATAAAGAATGCAGGGTTCAGGAGGAAGCATAAAAAAGCCCTCGGAAGATTAAAGGAAAATGAAAAAAGATTCAGGTTACTGGCGGAAAACGCATCCGATATTATCTATATATACAGGTTCAGGCCAAAGGAAGGTTATGAGTATATAAGCCCGTCCGTAGAAAAAAAACTTGGATATGGTACAGAAAGATTCTACAGGGATCCGGATTTTGCCTGCAAGATAGTACATAAGGGGGATGCAAAGATACTGTATGAGATTAAATCCGGGGATTTTGATTTCACAGCACCTGTGGAATTCAGGTTGAACCATGAAAATGGAAGCAGCATATGGTTCGAAGAGGTGCTAACTCCCTTTTATGATAAAAATGGCATCCTGATGGCAGTCCAGGGAATAATGCGTGATATTACAAGGAGGAAGAACGCCGAGGAACAGCTTGCATATCTTTCGTTCCATGACAGCCTGACCGATCTTTACAACAGGGCATATTTTGAGGAAGGATTAAAAAGGCTCAATACACCGAGACAGCTCCCATTGAGCATAATCATTGCAGATGTCAATGCCCTTAAACTCATAAATGATGCATTTGGCCACACTGAAGGTGACAGGCTGCTTAAGAATTTTTCAAAGGTACTTAAAAGATGCTGCCGTGCGGAAGACATAGTTGCCCGCTGGGGAGGGGACGAGTTTTCGATGCTTATTCCAAGGACAAATAAAAAAGATGCTGCCGAAGTGTTAAACAGGATAAAAAAAATCTGCGCTGCGTCAAAGGGAAACAAGATACCCTTAAGTGTTTCAATCGGTACTGCCACAAAAACGGATAAGGGAGAAAATTTCAAGAATGTGCTAAAGCGTGCAGAAGACCATATGTACAGGAACAAGCTTCTCGAGACAAAGAGCATAGTTTCGACCATAATAGCTTCACTTGAACAGACACTTTTTGAGAAGAGTGAATGGAAGGAGTCTCATTTTAAGAGTATGCTGGATATATCGGTCAGGCTCGGGGAAGCATGTAATCTTACAGATAAAAAAATGGATGACCTCAGGATGCTATCCTCTCTCCATGACATTGGTAAGGTGGCAATACTTGATAACATACTCAACAAGAAGGAAAGCCTGACCAGTAGGGAGTGGGAAATCATAAAAAGACATCCTGAGATAGGGTACAGGATCGCCATGTCTTCACACCAGCTTTCAAATATAGCGGAATATATTTTAACAGCCCACGAGCGCTGGGATGGAAAAGGATATCCACAGGGCCTTAAAGGTGTTCAGATACCACTGTTGTCAAGGATAATCGCTCTTGTGGACGCCTACCTGGCCATGAGGGAGGGCAGGACCTATAAAAAACCTGTTGATAAAGAGACTGCCATCAGGGAAATCAAAAACTGCAGCGGAACGCAGTTTGACCCTTCTCTTGTAAAAAAACTGGTAAAGATATTAAAATAAACATAAGTAGTCCAACTTCCAATAAAACCGCATTTTTTTCCACGGCTTCAGGAAAACTACAATAACTGGTTTACATACATTAAATTATATATTTACATAATTATGCATTTAAGCTATTATATTTTTAATCAATATTTTAATCTGTGGAGGAAAAAGTTCTTGAATAATAATGAAAGGGCAGGGGTTGATTATATTCCGATTAAAAAGTGGCCGGAGGAAGAAAGACCAAGGGAGAAACTGATCAAACATGGCGTAGAGTACCTTACCAACTCCGAGCTTCTTGCAATAATGCTCAGGACAGGTGTAAGCAATAATGGCAACAGTAAATCGGCCCTGGATCTTGCCAAAGTGCTGTTATCGAGGTTTACGAATCTAAATGAACTTATTGGTGCCTCGGCGACTGAGCTCATAGAAGTCAGGGGAATTAGCTGGGCTAAAGCTTCACAGATAATTGCGGCCATTGAGCTGGGCAGGAGGGTGGTTTCTGAGAAAAACGGTAAAAAAATAATTTTCAGGTGCAGTGAGGAAGTGGCAAACTACTATATACCGCTCCTGAAAGATCTTAAAAAAGAACAGTTCAGGGTGATTCTCCTGGATGTAAAAAACAGGGTGATAAAAGAAGTGCTGATCTCGCAGGGTAGCCTCACAAGTTCGGTGGTACATCCCCGGGAGGTGATAAAACCGGTGATAAAGGAATCTGCAGCCTCGGTGATATTCATACATAATCATCCGAGCGGCGATCCAGAGCCTTCCATTGATGACATAGAGATAACACAGAGGCTGTCGAAATCTTTCAATATTATTGGAATAAATATCCTTGACCACATAATAGTGGGCAATGAAGGATATTTCAGCTTCAAGCAAAAGCAGCTAATATAGCATGGTTCTTCAGATTGAAATTTATTTTCGATATAAGGGCATTCCGATATAATGATTGATGTATTATAACAAGTTTGTTATATTATGAATAAGACATGGAAAATAATTTTTTATAAGAAGAATAATTTTAAAGAACCAGTCAGGGATTTTATAAATGATTTACCTTATAAAGAAAAAGCAAAAGTTGTACAGGAAATTGAAAACATCAGGTTTGAGGGTATATGTCTCGGTTTTCCATTTGTAAAAAAAATTACTGGTAGAAATTATAAAGGTTTATGGGAATTAAGGATAAGATCCGGTTTGGCCTATATCAGAATTTTTTATTTTCTGGATGCTGGAGACACTTTTGTTCTCTTACACGGTTTTAAAAAGAAAACCAGTAGAACTCCAAAAAGGGAACTGGATATTGCAAAAGAGAGAATGATAGACTACGAGAGTAGAAAGTAATAAGTGATTTATGGAATGGGAAGAATTTAAAAAAGAGCTTTTGAAGGATCCTGGGTTTAGAAAAGAATATGAAAAACTAGAACCTGAATACAAAATATTAAGACAGATACTTGCATTAAGAAGGAAAAGGAATTTAACTCAGGAGCAGCTGGCCAATCTTGTAAAAGCAAAACAGTCAAGCATAGCAAGGATAGAAAGTGGCAGGCATAATCCATCATTGAGAATGCTGCAAAGAATTGCCGGGGCTCTTGATGCTGAACTGGATGTAAGATTTATTCCCAAAGCCGGTTAACATCGATATGGAATATTAACAGTCAGTATCCTCTAACCCGGAAGCTTATATTTATTAAAAGGTGATATTCTTTATCCTGGCTCCATTACCCAGACCTCAGTACCGGAAGGAAGAGTTTCCCTGCTTATTGAAACAGAAGGACCTACAAATTTATAATTACCTGCCATGCGGATAAAATTGTCTACCGTATCTACGTCAAGAAGTGTGTCGCTTGATTTGTAATGCATCGGGATGGCAACCTTAGGTTCGATTTTGCTTATTAGTTTAAGGGCAATTGCAGCATCAATGGTATATTTGCCACCAATGGGTATCATCATTACATCTATACCTTCCAATTTTCCTATTTGTTCCCGGTCAAGATCATGGCCCAGGTCCCCGAAATGGGTAAAGGTGATTCCGTCTACAATTATCCTGAATATGATATTTTTACCCCTCAACCTGCCGCCTTCTTCATCATGGAAAGTGGATATTCCGGATATGGATACACCACTTATGCTCCTGCCTTCCGTGCTATCGACCACCACAGGTTTTCCTTTAAAGAGGCTGATGTTTTCATGGTCAAAATGATGGTGGGAGACAGTGACAATATCAGCCCCGACATCAGGCAGGATACGTTTGATGCTCCGGTCATAGGGATCAGTACCTACCCTGATTCCTGTGCTTGATTCGATTGTAAATAAAGCATGCTTATAATAGGTGAATATGGTATCAGGCATTTCCACTCCTCCTTTGAATTTTTTTTGACATAGTACTAAACGCCAGCAATTTGTACGGTATTATAAGTATATTACAGGTAACCATATTTTTATACAGGAAGGATATCGATAAAAAAGAATTCTCACATTATCTAAATTTAAACCTGAAAATGCCTGGTTCCTGAAGTATTTTTTTGGAATTAAATGACAGTCCACAATGATAGTTCCGCAATTTGACTTATTAATTCTTTTCTATTAATATATCCTATTGCCAATAAGCAGGGACACTGCAGGCAATCAATTTTTAAAGGGCCCATAGCTCAGTTGGTTAGAGCAGCGCACTCATAATGCGGAGGTCCCAGGTTCAAGTCCTGGTGGG
>JAFGDA010000024.1 GCA_016932375.1 Actinomycetota bacterium
GCATCCGTATGAGGTGGTAAAATATACGTTAAACCGGGGACTGGAAAGGATCGGGGACACGGATTGCCTTATTATTCCCTGGGTGCAGGCTTTTGGCCTTACCATGGAATATACGGAAAGGGAAATACTCCTTCAGATGAAGGCAGCAGAGGAGCTTGGTATAGAAGGTTTTTTGTTCTGGAATGCCGCCAATAATTATTCAGTGGTGGAAAGGGCTTTAAAGACCAGGATATAGTAAGGATTTTCTCATTCTTTATTGTATCAATCCTTTTATTTTTCATTCCTGAGGGAAATATAAGCGCTGCCCCTGACAATCTTGTTTTAAATGGTGATTTCAGTCAGGGGGCAGACGGGCTTGAGGGATGGCTTACAATTATGTCAGGAGGCATGTCAAAAGAAGAAGTCATAACCTGGTTCACACATTCAGAAGAATTTATAAACCTATGTAAAATATTCGGTCTTACTCCATACCCTGGATATACCGAAGATAGCCGGTAAGTAGATTAATTATAAAAACAGCGAAAATATGGAAAATATGTTATAATTGGCCAGTTATAAACTGGATATAGATTTTAAGCCGGAAGGCAATAAAGAAATATAATTAATTAATATTCAATTATTTTTCACTGCTTCAGTCTTTAAATCAAATTTTGCAACAAAAATAATATATCTTATTGCAATAATTAACCGTGCAAAAAAAGGGAAAAAATGAATATGAAAACAATAAATGTAAAAGAAATTAAAAGAAATGAAATATACATAAAAGAACCAAACCCGGACACAATTTATGAGCAGCAAACAAATGTGGACCCATATATCGGGGAAATAAAAAATGGGTTTAAGGATTTTGGAATAAGGGAAGAATCAATCAGGTCCATAAAAGAGCTGGGGTTTACAAAACCCACACCCATACAGGTGCAATCCATACCTGTGCTCAGGAAAGGCCTGAGGGATTTTATCGGTCTTGCCCAGACAGGTACCGGAAAAACTGCAGCATTCGGGCTCCCTCTAATAGAGCTGCTTGACCTGGAGAAAAAAACAATACAGGCACTTATACTGGCACCTACAAGGGAGCTCTGTATTCAGATATCAAATGATCTTGAAAGCTATTGCAAGTATCTTCAGGGATTAAATATAGTCTCTATATACGGGGGCTCAAGCATTGAGCTGCAGATAAATAGAATAAAAAAAGGCGCCCAGGTTGTTGTTGCAACACCGGGCCGGTTAAATGATCTTATAAGAAGGAAAAAGATAGATCTTTCAACAGTAAAATATGTAATTCTGGATGAAGCTGATGAGATGCTGAATATGGGTTTTCAGGAAGACATAGATACAATTCTTGCATTTACACCAAAAGACAGGAAAACATGGCTGTTTGCCGCAACTATGCCGGATGAGATTTATGCAATTATTGGTAAATATATGCATGACCCTTTTGAAATTACTGCGGGGATAAAAAATGCCGGCGCAGATAATATTGAACATATTTATTATGTTGTGCATGAGAGGGACAGATACACGGCGCTAAAAAGGATACTGGATGTAAATCCTGATATCTTTGCAATTGTTTTCTGCAGGACCAGGATGGAAACCCAGGAAATTGCAGAAAAGCTGATTAAGGATGGCTACAATGCAGATTCCCTTCATGGGGACCTGAGCCAGGTGCAGCGTGATAAGGTGATGAAGCATTACCGGGAAAAGAACCTTCAGCTCCTGGTTGCAACCGATGTAGCTGCAAGGGGAATTGACGTTAATAATGTAAGCCATGTAATAAATTACCAGCTTCCTGACGAGATGGAGATTTATACCCACCGCAGTGGAAGAACTGCAAGAGCAGGCAAATCAGGAATTACGATTTCAATTATAAATACCAGGGATATGGGGAAAATCAGGTATATAGAAAAACATATAAATAAAAAATTTATTTATTCTAAGGTACCAGGCGGAGTGGAAGTCTGCGAGCAGCAGCTTCTGGCACTTATGAAAAGGATAAAAACTGTTGAAATAAACCAGCTGGGAATTTCAAAATACCTGCCTGCAATTACAGAGGAATTAAAAGATATAGATAAGACCGAACTGGTACAGCGGATGGTATCCCTGGAATTTAACCGTTTTCTTGAATATTACCGTAATGCAGAAGACCTTAATATAGATTTTTCAAAAAAAGATCATGCCAGGGGCAGGGATAATAAGGATGCAGTAAGCATATTTATTAACCTGGGGACAATTGACGGCTTTAACAATGGACGCATGCTTAAATATTTTAAAGAAATAACAGGAATGCCGCCAGGGGCCTTTAATCGTATAAATATAAAAGGCGCATATTCTTTTGTTGACGTAAAAACACAATTTCTTGATGGTTTCATTGAAGCTTTTGACAATGAAGTGTTTAAAGGCAGGAAAGTAAGAGTTGACAGCTCATCAAGAAGCAGGAGTAACAGATCTTTTTTATCAGGCAAGACAAGGAATTTTAAAAAAAGGGATAGAAAAAGATTTTAGCAAAAAATAATATAAAAAAAGTAAAACCAGATGTTAATTAATGTCATAAGTCATTTAAGGTTTAAAAATTATGGAAATTCGTAATGTAGCAATTATTGCCCATGTTGATCATGGAAAGACCACGCTGGTGGACTCTTTTCTCCGCCAGTCCAGGACAAAGTTAAACAAGGAGGAAACTGCTGCTGATTGCATAATGGACAGCAATGAGCTTGAAAGGGAGAGGGGCATTACAATTTTTTCAAAAAATGCGTCAGTTATCTGGCGCGGCATAAAAATAAATATTATAGATACACCTGGCCATGCGGATTTTGGTGGTGAAGTTGAAAGAGTTTTAAAAATGGCAGAAGGTTCCCTGCTTCTTGTTGATGCCCAGGAGGGTCCTATGCCGCAGACCAGGTTCGTCTTAAAAAAAGCGCTTGAGCTTAATCATAAAATTATTGTAGTAATTAATAAGATAGATAAACCCAATTCAAATATAAATAAAGCATTAAATGATACTTTTGATCTTTTTATTGATCTTGGAGCAGATGAAAAAACTGCAAATTTTCCGGTTGTTTATACCTCTTCAAGAATGGGCAAATCGGGTTTAAAGCCTGACCTTAACCTTATGCAGGACATTACCCCATTATTTGATGAGATTATAAGCTATATTCCCGAACCAGGTGGAAGTGAAGATTTACCCCTGCAGATGCTTGTTACTTCAATAAACTGGGATAATTACAAGGGCCGTATTGCAACATGCCGCATATATAATGGAAAAATTGAATCAGGCCAGGAAATAATCCGGATAAACCGCGAAGGTTATAATAAAAAATACAGGCTGACCTCACTGATGACTTTCCAGGGGCTGGCCAGGAATGAAATTAGCCAGGCAGAAGCAGGAGAGATTGTTGCAATTGCCGGTATACCGGACATAATGATTGGCGAAACAGTTGCCGATATTAACACACCGGTGGCCCTGCCGCTTATAGAAATCGAGGAACCTACCGTTAAAATAAATATTTCTGTTAACTCTTCCCCTTTTGCAGGCAGGGAAGGCCAGTTTACTACTTCAAGGCAAATCAGGGAAAGATTATATAAAGAACTTGAGAATGATGTGGCATTAACAGTGGAAGACAATTCCGCAGGAGGCTGGGTTGTCTCAGGCAGAGGTGAATTTCATCTGGCTATTTTTATTGAAAGACTGCGCAGGGAAGGTTATGAGCTGCAGGTTTCCCAGCCCCAGGTTATAACAAAAATAATAGAAGGCAAAAAACACATACCTTATGAAGAAATTTTTATATCAGTTCCTGAACAGTATTCCGGGCCAGTAATACAAAAGCTGCAAAGCCGGTATGGTTTGATGAAAAAAATGGAAATACGTGAAGGATATACCTTTCTTGAGTTTATAATACCAACACACGGCCTATTCGGCTACAGGCGGGATTTTATGACTGATACACGGGGCACAGGTATAATGAACAGCCTTTTTTATTCTTATCTTGAAGGTAATGGTGATTGGAAAAAACGTGAGAGAGGTTCATTGGTCGCCTGTGAAAGCGGGATAACGCGTTTATATGGGCTAACCAATGTGCAGGACAGGGGAGAATTATTCTACGGACCTGGTTCCCAGGTATATAAGGGCCAGGTAGTCGGACAAAATTCCCGCAAAGAAGATATTTGGGTAAACGTATGCAAGGAAAAGCAGCTGTCAAACATGCGTTCCAAAGGTGATGGAGGGATGGAGCATTTTAATGTACCAAGAATAATGAGCCTTGACGATGCCCTTGAATATATCGATGATAGCGAACTTGTCGAAGTAACACCAAAATCTATCCGAATTCGTAAGATAGCCTTAACCGAACTGGAAGCAAAAAGAAACAGGAAAGTTCTTGTAAAATAAATTACCCCCGACTTCAGCCGGGGTAATTTATTCGGCATGACACAGATGGAGGATCTGTGGGTGCAGGACAACCAGGTAACTGATATCAGCGTGATTTCAAATATGACAAACCTGGTCCGCTTATATATGGATAACAAGCAGGTGACGGACATGGTGCCGTTATCCAGTTTAACAAATCTCAAATCCTTAACACTGGATGGCAACCCTTTTGAAGATTTTACACTGCTTAAGGATATTTACCCAAACCTTGATAAAAAGGATTTTGAGCTGGAATAATTTAATAGGTGTTGTGTTTATATTTGTTTATCAATAAGAATTTTTACCTGACAAGAGCGGCAATCATCCTGATGTGCTCCGGGGTGCTCCCGCAGCAGGCGCCGAGAATTGAAGGCTTATAAGCCAGGTATTTTTTGATGTTGTCTGCCATCTGCCGGGGAGTCTCATTATACGTGGTCACTCCATCGACAATAACAGGAAGGCCGGCATTGGGCTGGAACATGAGTTTTGCGCTGCTGTCAGCCTCCCTCATGGACCGGACCATTTCAAGCATGCTGTCAGACCCGACGCTGCAGTTTGCGCCGGCAATATCACAGCCTGCTTCAATGACAGCCTTTAATGAATCAGCCGCTTTGTTGCCCATAATAGTTACGGCATTCTTCCCGAATGTCATGGTACAGGCAAGGGGCAGGCCGGGTGCAACTTTCCCTGCGGCCTCAATTGCTGCCAGGGCCTCATTTAAGTCCATAATGGTTTCTACAAGCAAAAGGTCAACCCCGTTTTCTGCAAGTATCTCCACCTGCCGGCAGAAAGAATCGCATGCACGGCTGTATTTTAAACTTCCGGATGGTTCGAGCAGCTGCCCGAGGGGCCCGATATCCCCTGCAATAAACAGGGGCCTGCCGTCATATGAGGGATCTTTTCTGTAAAGCTCCACGGCTTTCCTTGCATTGAGGACCGCATTCCGGTTTATTTCCTTAATGCTTTTTTCCAGCCCGCAGGCCCCAAGCTTTACAGGGTTGGAGCCGAAAGTGTTTGTCTGTATTATATCAGAGCCCGCTTTCAGGTAACCGAAGTGGATATCCATTACCGGTTCACTGGGTTTTTTATCAAGGTTCAGGGAATCAGGGCAGCCTGAAATGCCCCTTGACTGAAGCATCGTACCCATTGCCCCGTCACATATAAGTATTTTCTCCTCAAGAACTTTAAAAAAGCCATTACTGACAATTTTTTTATTATTGTCCATCGGTCTTAAAAATATATTTATTTATTTATTTATTTCTTCTCTGCCATCTGGTTTTTTTAAGCATTTTTTTATGCTTCTTTTTCCGCATTTTTTTTCGTCTCTTTTTGATAATAGAGCTCATAGTACCCCTTAAACTAACTACTTTTCCTGATCCCGGTTTTTAAATTTTTGAGGGATCGGGCATGACAATAATTAAACCGGAATTTACATTATATCAAAAATTGTCATTATGTATATTTTAACTTATAATTTCTTATTTTTTTGGTCTCCCAATATCCAGGATTAAATTCTTTATGGTATACTCTGGTAAGAGGGAATAAATGGAGGTATATCCACGGGATTTTTAATCTTTCAATACATATATGTAAATATTAATTAATAAACAAATCATAATTTGTATGAAGATAAATATTTCCAATAAAAATAAAGTTTCTATTGACATACAATATGTTGTATTCTAATATAGAAATGTACACAATATAGTGATAAGTTTTACAAGATTACATCCTGTTTTTTGCTGGTCAGTTTTATTATTTTCGTTTGATATATTGTTTTTTTCATGGTAATCATAACCGGTTTAAAATAAACATTTTTTCTATGGCTGCAGCAGGGTCTGTAAGGTTAAGGGGTTTTTAAGATTTTTTGGAGCTTTAATATAAGAGAAAGGGGTAATATAAAATGTCGGAAGCAAGTATGGTGAACGGGCGGAAAAAAATAAATGAATATTACCTCGGAAAGAAAATAGACCTGTCC
>JAFGDA010000176.1 GCA_016932375.1 Actinomycetota bacterium
AGAACCTTAATGATATCTTGATATCGCTGTATATCTCCCTTTCAACATCTTCTGCATAACCGTCAAAATCAAAACGTGAAAATTTAAGCGCATTTTTTATCGCTTTTGAAGCAATTATTGAACTTCTTAACCCATTATAAAGTCCTTCTCCAGTAAAGCCATCTCCCAGGCAGGCAGCATCCCCAACAGTTAGGACCCTGTGCTGATTCAGGAGTGTATCCTGCCGTCTTATGGGGATACTCTGGGCCATAATATTTTTCCTTTCACCGGCATTACCATTGAAATTGTTTTCCATGTATTTTTTTAGATAGAATCTTAAATCTGCAGCAATTTCAGGGGGTCCTCCAACACCACAGGAAAGCATGTTTTTTTTAGGGAATATCCAGCAATAACCACTTTTTACTCCTCCGAAATCAAGAGAGGCACAATCATTGAAATAATCACCCCTGGTAAAATCATGCCCCTTTTCTACCTCGTAACCAAGAATCCTCAAATATCCGCCATTGTCATTCAACTGCCTGTGGACATAACCCCTGGCTCCATCTGCACCTGCAAGGACCCTGCAGGAATACGAACCTTTTGTTGTGGTTACCCTGACTTCCCTCTCACTGCAGCAATAACCTGTCAATTCCTCTCCAAAGCTGATGTCTGCCCCCATCCCATGAGCCTTTTTTGCAAGAAAATTATCAAACTGCGCCCTGTCAACAGTATGCATTATTGGGGAACAGTGCTTTTTAATAAAACTGTCTTTAGTTTTCATGGAAAACCTGACACCATAGATAGTCCGGTGGATTACATCATCGATTTTAAAAGGGATCAGCCCGAGTATCCGGTGCTGGAGACCACCCGCACATGTCTTGTAACGGGGAAAATCTTTTTTTTCTACTATAAGGGTGCTTATTCCTTCACACGCCAGCAGATAGCCCAGGAGACTTCCGCACGGTCCTGCACCGCATATTATAACATCATATCTCTTTTCCATACCGGTCTAATTTTATATAAAGAAAAAGTAAAGCACAATACATTTACATATTGTGCTTTACTTAATTAAACTATCACCTATTTTGATAAAAATTTAAAATAAAACGGTTCTTTAACGGTTATCAAACACCCTGTTATCCCTAAATATAAGCCTTTTCTGTTTTCTTATCAAAAAGATGTATCATATCAACATCGACATGCAGTTTTGCAACATGCCCGCTGTCCAGTTTCGATTTAGGTGTGACCCTTGCAGTCATAAGGACCCCGTCAATATCAACATATACATAGATCTCAGCACCCATGGGTTCCGTTACCTCGACATTAGCCGTGATTGTATTATGTTCACCGGCGCTGGATATAAATTCTGAGTCTTCGAGGTCCTCGGGCCTTATACCAAGCACCACTTCCTTTCCAATTAGGTCATTGCTCTTTATAATCTTCTTGATATTGTCAGGGGTGTCCAGGTCAAATTGCTTGTTTTTCAAGGTCAACCTGTCTGTTACTGTAACATCGAGGAAATTCATTGCAGGTGAACCTATAAAACCTGCCACAAACATATTGTCAGGGTGGTCATAGACTTCCTGGGCTCCGCCGGTCTGCTGTACGAGGCCGTCTTTCATTATAATCATTTTATCTGCCATAGTCATTGCTTCTGTCTGGTCATGGGTTACATATACTATGGTGGCATTAAGTCTTAAATGGAGCTTGGCTATTTCAGTCCTCATCTCCACACGGAGTTTGGCATCAAGGTTCGAAAGGGGCTCATCCATAAGGAATACCTTGGGATCCCTTACAATTGCCCTTCCGAGGGCTACCCTCTGCCTCTGCCCACCGGATAACTGCTTTGGTTTTCTCTTTAACAGGTCTTCGATTTTAAGGATCCTTGCTGCTTCACGTACCCTTTTTTCTATTTCCATTTTTGGAGTTTTCCTCAGCTTCAGGCCAAAAGCCATATTATTGTAGACGTCCATGTGAGGATAAAGGGCATAATTCTGGAATACCATTGCAATGTCCCTGTCCTTTGGCGGGACATCATTAACAAGCCTGTCCCCGATATAGATTTCTCCCCCGGTTACTTCCTCCAGCCCTGCGATCATACGCAGAGTAGTGGTTTTACCGCATCCTGATGGTCCTACCAGGACCACAAACTGTTGATCTTCGATGATACTGTTCATGTTGTTAACCGCCACAACATCATCGAATTTCTTGGTAAGGTTTTTCAGAGTGACCTTTGCCATTTCATTCTCCCTTGTTAAATTGTTATAAACAATGGTGATTATAAAACAATTTACTATTATTTTCTATACATGGAAATGAAATTCATGCCATAAGGATCCCTGCCTGCAAGGAAGTCTGCTGCTTTCATGGCTTCGCCCAAACCTGGTATAAGAGGGTCAGTAATGGGGGCAGTAAGGCCATTTATGATTCCCATGGTAATAAACTGTATGTTTAATAGATTCCTGTTTGGCATACCAAAGCTTATATTGGAGTATCCGCCCGTTATGGACACGCCAAACTCTGATACAAGTTGCCTCTGGGTCTCAAGCGTGACCTTTGCTGCTTCAGAGTTTGTTGCATTAGTCATGACAAGACAATCAAAAACCAGGTCGTCTTTCTTTATACCAAGCGACCCTGCCTGCTTGATTATCCTTGCGGCTATCTCAAGTCTCTTTTCCACATTATCAGGTATCCCATTTTCATCCATTGCCAGGCAAATCACGGCACTTTTGCTTTCGGCTATCATGGGAAGAACTTCTTCCAGTGATTTTTTTTCCCCGGTAACGGAATTAACTAAGGCCTTATAGGGATATGCTTCAAGGGCTGCAGCAAGGGCTTTGGGATTTGCAGAATCAATGCATATGGGCTGGTTTGTGACTTCCATAACTGCCTTTAGAGCCTTCGGCAGCATCTCGACTTCATCAACTCCCACGGCACCTACATTTATGTCAATTATATGCCCCCCTGCCCCGGCCTGTGATGCGGCATCTGCCCTTACCATATCCAGCTTTCCATTCTTCAGTTCTTCTGCCAGGGATTTTCTTCCTGTTGGATTAATCCTCTCAGCGATAATAACAGTAGGAAGACCCTGTCCAAATTTTACTTCTGTACCGTTTCCCGTTACTATTGTTTCCATTACATTGGTCCTTTCTCTTTTTCTATTTTACTGTTCCCCCCCCAATTTTTTCCTGTGAATTCCCATAAAGACATCCAGGAAATTTTTATTTATCCCGGGTGTTGCCATAGTGACTCTTATATATCCGGGGATACCAAGATTTTCTCCCGGTCTCACAATAAAGCCTTTTTTAAGCAGTTCCTCAACTGTATATTTACTGTCACGCCCTACCTTTATCAATATAAAATTTGTATGGGACCTGATATATCCAACATTAATTTCATCAAGAAATCCATAGAACTTCTGTTTTTCTTTTTCTATGTCAGCCCTGATCCTTTCGACATAATCCTCATTTTCCAGTGCGATAACAGCTGCTTTCTGGGCTATGGAATTCACGTTGAACGGAAGCCTGACCCTGTCCAGGACATCTATCACTTCCTTATTTGCTATGCCATATCCTATTCTCAATCCTGCAAGACCATAAACCTTTGAAAAAGTCCTGAGGGTAATTATATTGTCTTTACTGGTGATGTAATCAATAGTTTTTATTTTTTCTTCAGGAGGTACATATTCATGATATGCTTCATCAACCACCAGAAGTATTCTTTCCGGCAGGTTGGCGGCAAGGTAATCAAACTCATCCTGTGTGATGCCTGTCCCTGATGGGTTGTGTGGGATTGTAACAAATATCAGCCTGGTACGCTCATTTACTGCACCAAGCATTCCCCCGATGTCCTGGCAGAGGTTGTCTGAAAAAAGAGGCACCTTTATTACTGAACCACCAGATTTAATTACATACTTTTCATAAATCAAAAAAGTTGGGTCCGCAATGACAGCATTTTCGCCCGTTTCGAGGAATGCATCACATATTAACTCTATGACCTGGTCGGTGCCATTTCCGGCAACTATCATATCGGGTGGAACCCCGTGTTTTAATGACAGCTTTTCCCTTAACTGTACAAAATTACTATCAGGGTAATAATTTATTTTTTTGAGGTCACCAGCTATTTTCCTTATGACTTCCGGATGAGGGCCGTACAGGTTCTCGTTCGATGCCATTTTATAAACAGTATCAAGCCCATATTTTTTCTTGATTTCCTCTATGGTCCTCCCGGGAACATATTCCGGCAACCTGGATACGAATTTATTCACTTTTATTTTCATTCCTTTTCCCCGGTCTTTATGCCGTATTATAAAATACTATATTTTCATTCACCTTACTGACCCTGAGATGGTCCATTTTTTACTTCGAACCTTACCTTTACCGAATCCGCATGCAATTTTAATCCTTCAAAGCATGCTATTTCCTCAATATATTCCTTCTCCCTTTCAAGAGCACCCCTGCTATATGATATATAACTGCTCCTTTTTATAAAATCGTATACTCCCAGGGGTGAAGAAAACCTTGCATTTCCGCCTGTTGGGATAATATGATTGGTTCCCCCCATATAATCACCAAGCGCTACAGGGGAATATTCTCCAAGGAATATCGCCCCGGCGTTCCTTACTTTTTTTAAGATTTTTTTATTTTCCCCCGTAATTATTTCAAGGTGCTCGGGAGCTATCATATTGCATAAATCTATCAGGTCATCCATTTTTTGCCCATGAATAATCCGGCAGTTATTTTTTAGCGACGAACTTATCACTTCCCCTGCCGGGCTATCCCTGCCATCTGCCTTTTTACCTGATGTGGCATCCCTTAGTCCGCGGTATATTTCTTCTGCCACTTGCTCTGCGAAATCCCTGCTCGTTGTAAGCAGTATGCTCCTGCTTTCAGGGTCATGCTCCGACTGCGCAAGCATGTCGTGGGCCACAAAGGAAGGGTTCCCGCTTCCGTCACTCAGTACTGTTATATCACTGGGCCCGGCCAGGCTGTCTATCCCGACCGTACCAAATACCTGTTTTTTCGCTTCGGTCACATAAGCATTTCCGGGACCCGCTATCTTATCAACCTTACTGAAACCAGTGCAGCCGTAAGCCATCAGCCCTATTGCCTGGGCTCCGCCTATCTTATAGACTTCATTTATACCCAGCCATCTGCACATATACAGCAATATATCATCCAGGTTCCCCCCGGTTCCGGGCGGGCTGCACAGGACTATTTCTTTTACTCCTGCTATTAATGCAGGGACTGCAGCCATCAGTATTGAAGAAGGATAAAGGTATCTGCCACCAGGTATGTACAGCCCAACCCGTTCAAGGGGTCTTATCAGCTGCCCGGTTTCTTTTCCATCACCTGATTTAACACTCCACGATTTCTCCAGTGATATAAGCTGGTGGCGGTGGTATTCCGAGATATTATGGTAAGCCTTCTTAAGGGATCTTACCAGGCGTGGATATTTTTCCCTTGCTTTCAGGGTTGCTTCTTCAACCTGGATCCCTGATACGGATACGTCCCTTATGCTGCCCGGCTCATATCCGTCAAATTTCCTGATATAATCCAGGACTGCCGGCTCTCCATTTCTCCTGATATCCTTAAGTATTTTGCTTACCGTCTTTTCAATTTCAAATGATTTCTTTTTAATGTCCCGTAACGCTGCACTTTTTCCTGTTAAGGCACCGGGTTCTTCTATTTTAGCCAGTTCCCTGATTTTTAAAAAATTTTTACCCATATTCTCAAAAAGGCCTTTGAAATAAAAAAATATTTTATAAAAAATTCCGTATCCTATATTATTGTTTCAGGTATTATTCAGGAAAACGGATATTCTATAAATAAACAAAGTAAATATTATAATTTAAATGTATAATTATTCAACATCAGGACCCAAAATGCTCCTTCATGCATGCTGTGCAACCTGCCTTCTTGCCCCATATGATGACCTTAAGGATCATTTTGACATAACCGTATTATACTACAACCCAAACATATATCCCCGCAGTGAATATATTAAAAGGCTCAAGGATGTAAGAAGAGTCTGCAGGGATATGTCCATCCCCCTAATAGTGGGGCCATACCGGAGCCGTGCCTGGTTAAAGAAGACTGAACATCTTAAGGAAGAACCTGAAGGCGGTAAAAGATGCGGGTTATGTTTCGGTATAAGACTTGAATACACAGCATTGACTGCAGTAAAGAAAGGCTTTGACATTTTTGGAACCACTCTTACAGTCAGCCCGCACAAGAACCAGGAAATGATAAATTCCATTGGCCTCAGCATAGCAGGAAAGCTAAATATACAGTTCTTCAGGGCAGATTTTAAAAAAAATGATGGATTTAAAAGGACCATGCATTCAAGTAAAAAACTAAGACTCTACCGCCAGAATTACTGCGGCTGCATATACAGCATAAAACATTGAAGCCCGCTAAACGTCAGCCGGTATTCTCTTCGCTGATCCTTTTCTCCCTTGACTTTTTTATCACATGATTTGCTATTACCAGGGCGGCAATTATGGTTGCAAAGTTAATGATATAGACCACCTTTACCGAATAAAAATATGTGCTGTCGATCCTGTACGCTTCTATTAATGTCCTGTAAAGTGAATAGATACCCATATATACAGCAAGGATCAAACCGTCAGGAAGCCTTCCCGGCTTATTCCTGTAAAACCTGTGCATCAGGACCAGCAATACAAAAAGAGCCAGGTTAGCGATAGATTCATATAAAAAAGTTGGATGGAAATATTCATAACTTGCATAATCATATGGCCTGTTTCCGGGAGAAATATATATAGCCCACGGGAGATTGGTGGGCCTGCCGAATGCTTCCTGGTTGAAAAAATTTCCCCACCGTCCTATGGCCTGTCCAAGGACGAGCCCCGGGGAAGCAATATCTGCCCAGAGCCAGAAATCAATCTTCCTTATCCGGCAAAATACCACAAGCGCAATTATTCCCATTATCATGGCACCCTGTATGGCCATGCCTCCCCTGCGGAAGGCGAAAATATAGCTAAAATTTTTACTGTAATAGGACCAATTTACCGCAACATGAAGGAGCCTTGCTCCTATTATGGAAAATACAATGGCAAAGGGGGCAAAATTTAAAATTTCCTCTTCCCTCTGCTTTCTATATTTTGCTATAAAATAAGCCAGTGCGAAACCTGCTATAAGGGACAGGGCAGTGATTATACCATACCACCTGATCTCAAGGTTACCAATCGTGAAAGCTACCGGATCTACTGTCAAGATTCCTCCTTAAAGGCAAAATTTTTATAAAAGAATAAGTCCGCAAAATCAAATATGAAGATTTTAACACAAATAATATTAAAAATTGATTAAAAGTTCATTTTATTTAGAAAAGGCACATACCTTGAAAGGAAACCGATAACAAGAGTCATGGAATCTGTTACAAATATTATGCCCAGTATGATTATAAATACTCCCGAAATTATTGAAACTATATTTAAATGCCGGTTCAATTTTTTAAGGAATCCTGAAAAAAAGCTTATAAAAATGGACGCAATGATAAAAGGGATCCCGAGACCTGCAGAAAACACTGCCAGAAGAGCAACGCCCTGAAGCAGTGTGTCAAGCTGGCTTGCAAGCAGGAGAATGCCGGATAGTATCATCCCGACACATGGTATCCAGCCAAAAGAAAATATTATTCCAAAAAAAAATGAGCCAAGATATCCGGACCGGATTGATTCCGGCATATTAAACCTTTTTTCAAAATTCAGGAACCTTATCTTAAATAACCCTGCATAATGAAGACCAAAAACAATAAGGATAACACCCCCGATACGGGTTATTATACTGGAATATTCCCCCATCAGCCTGCCCAGGGCCGTGGCAGTGGATCCAAGAACAATAAATACCACTGAAAACCCCAGCACAAACAGGATGCTGTTAATAAAAAGATACATTTTCTGGGATACTTTCCCCCTGCTATTGCCGGCGCCGCTGCCAGGATATACTGCCCTGCCGGACATCATGCCTAAATATACCGGTATAAGTGGAAGTATGCACGGTGATATAAAAGCGAGGAGGCCCGCAACAAATGCAGAAATAAAACCTACCTGCATCATTTAAAATCAAGCCCCCTTCCGAATTCGTATAATTCCTTCAGGGCACTGGTATCTTTTAATACATCCCCCTTATTATCAATACCGTAAAAGACAAAATCCTTCAAATACCGGACATACAAAACATCAAAGAATGCCCTTATTACTTTGCGGGCACAATCAAATATTGTACTGGCGGAAGAACCTGCAACACTCATAAACACACCACACCTGTCCTTTTCAATTATCCTTTTTTTATGTTCATATTTCAGTGCCCAGAACCTCTGGCACCTGTCAATCAGGGCTTTCAGGTCTCCGGAAACACTGGTAAAAAAAACAGGCGAGGATATGGCAATAAAGTCCGCGTTTATAAGGCTCTTATACACTTCCTGCATATCATCATCAATAATGCACTCGCCGGTCCTTGAACAATTATGGCATTCCCTGCATGGAGAAATATCAAGCTTGCTTGCAATAATTTTTTCAACTTTCAAATCAATACCTGTAATTAAGGGATTGTTCATTACTCCATCAAGCAGGCTGTCCATAATTATGCTGCTGTTCCCTCCTTCCCTCGGGCTTCCGTAAATAGCAATAATTTTATACTTTCTTTTACCGGTGCCTGCCTTTTTTTCCATATTATTTTTTGCAGTATAAATAATCGTGGTTTAAATAATGGCGGTTTATCCTGAATATCAGGAATACCTGTTTAAGAGCTTACTAATATCTATTTCAGATATTATATGGTCCACAAGCGGTTTTCTTTCTATCTGTTTTAAGCCGTCTTCATATATTGGCTTATCCGTCTGATAGAAAACCCCAACCGGCAATCTCCCAACCTCCAGGGATTTCCTGAATGCCATTTCAATATTACCGCAATTATAATTCTTTTCCTCTTCCAGTTTATATATCCCCTGCCGGTAAAAATCATATGTATTCTGTTTATTAAAAGTTACACACGGCTGGAGTACATCAATAAAAGAAAACCCCCGGTGTTTTATTGCCTTCTGGAATATATCCGTAAGGTGATTGACGTCACCGGAAAATCCCCTTGCCACAAAAGTAGCCCCGGACGCGAGGGCAAGCGTCAGGGGTTCCACCGGGTTTTCAAGCACCCCATCAGGCGTAGACCTGGTTTTGAAACCCCTGTCGCTGGTTGGTGATGCCTGCCCGGTTGTCAGTCCATATACACGGTTATCATGCATAATGTAGGTAATATTTATATTCCGCCTGCAGGTATGGATAAAATGGTTGCCGCCGATTCCTACTCCATCGCCATCTCCGCCTTCTGCGATTACTGTCAATTTATGATTGGATAGCCTGGCTCCTGTTGCTACCGGAAGAGTCCGTCCGTGGAGTGCATGAAAAGAATAAGTCTTTAAAAAATTGGCTCCATTGCCCGAACAACCAATCCCATAGACAATAAGTACCTGATGTGGATAAAGGCTCATTCTCACAAAAGTTTTTTTAAGTGCATTCCATATGCCAAAATTACCGCAGCCCGTGCACCAGGTGGGCCTCCTTGACGTATTAAAATCCCCCGGCACCAGGTCATATTCCGATTTTAATTTTTTACTACTGTTATCAACCATATCCTTCACTCCGTGCAATGCTGTTCGCCTCACTCTTTAGAGGCCCCGGATATAATGAATTCCGCCAAACCTTAACCTGGCAATTTAATGTTATTCAATTCTTTCAATGCCATTTATTATTTCTTCAGGCAGGAACTGTCTGCCGCTGTATTTTAAGATCCTGTTCCCGATCCTTTGCCCCGTATTCATCCTTATAAGCCTTGACAACTGTGATGTCTTGTTGTTTTCAACAATCACATTCCTGCTGCTTTCAGCTAAGTACTTTTCAGTTATTTCATTATCGAAAGGATATAAATAGGAAAAATGGACCATGTTAACTCTTTTTTCCTTCTGATTCAATATTTTCATTGCCTCAAGTATCGGGCCCTTACAGGAACCCCAGCTCCATATGGTAATATCAGCAATAGCAGGACCGTATTTCTTTGGCGGTGGTATCCTGTCAACCAGCTTTTTTATTTTGATGAACCTTTTATCTGTCATGGCCTTCCGGTTATGTGAATCATCTTCGGAATAGCCATACTGGTCATGCTCATCACTGTTTGCAATATGAATACCTTTTTTCAGGCCTGGTACTGCCCTGGGGGATATCCCGTCAGGGGTATTCTCATATCTTAGATATTCCCCTTTTATTTGCCTGTCATCTTTTACAAGCCTACCACGGTCAACACTGATCTTCTTAAAGTCAAATCTATCACATGAAAAGTGGCTTTCTGAAAGATACTTATCAAGCAGGATTATTACAGGAATCTGGAATTCGTCAGCAATATTAAATGCCTTTCCCGTCATGAAAAAACATTCTTCAGGGTCACCGGGTGCCATAACAACCCTCAGGAATTCCCCATGGGAACTATGTATCGCAAACAACATGTCTCCCTGTTCTGACCATGTAGGCAGGCCTGTGGCAGGCGCAGGCCTCTGGCTTAATACAATGACAAGGGGTGTTTCTGTCATGGCTGCACAACCCAGCCCTTCGTTCATCAGGGAAAACCCTCCCCCCGAAGTGGCAGCCATAGACCTGGCTCCTGCAAACGAGGCGCCTATTGCCATGTTTATTACCGCTATCTCATCTTCGGCATGTTTCGTAACAATATTATACTCATCTCCTGCGGATGCAAAGGAATGTAATATTGATGAAGAAGGGGTCATTGGATATGCAGCATAAAATTTACATCCTGCTCTTACGGCTGCAAGAAAAACTGCATCGTTACCCGATAGAAGAAGCCTTGGTGATGGTTTAACTATATCCAGTTCAAAAGCTTTTGTTTTCAGGTGGTCCTTTACATATCTGTATCCTGATTCAAGGGATTTTATATTCATTTCTATTATGCTTTTCCCCTTTTTACCAAATATCTCCCTTACAATGCCTTTCAATACTTCAAGTTCAAAATCTATCAGGCCTATCGTAGCCCCGAGGGCCACATTATTTATCATTACCGATGGTGCATTTATTTGAGCTGTTATCCTCGAAAAAGGGACCATAATATAATTTATATCCTTGCGGGCCTGGCCAATTTTCACCAGGTCATACTTATCTCCATCGCATATTATATAACCCCCATAAGACATCTCTTCCTGGTGAAGTTTTACCGTCTCTTCATTTAAGGCAACCAGGATATCAATATCCTTATTAACAGAATAAAACTGTTCAGCATTTATTCTTGAAACATAAGTGTTGTGGCCGCCCCTTATCAGTGAAGGATATTCCACATTGTCTATAACATGGTATCCCTTCCTTGCAAAGACCCTGGAGAATATCAGGCCGGTAGTCATTATTCCATAACCGGCTTCCCCTCCGATTTTCCATGTTAGACTTGAGACTTTCATTTTTAAATACAGGTGGTAATAAATGAACTTAATATAATAATATTATTCAATCATCTAATTTTCAATGTTTTACAGGCTTTTTTTATTCAAGCAGAAATATATATATGAGGGCTTGCCCTCATATATTCAACTAATTTTGGGGGAACTGGATCCCGCCATTTTTACAGGACGGTTTTTATTAAAATATAAGATGAAAACATACCTGGATAAACCTACATTTTACAGATGGTTACCTTCAGGTACATCATTACCTTAAAAAAAATTTACCTCTTTTATGCTTCGGCATCCTTCTTTTCGCTGACTACCCTTTTTATCAGCTCTATCTCTTTTTCAGTAAAATCCTTTACTTTCCTGTAACCTGATATCACGTTATTAACTATCTCATCATACTTTTCCTTCGAGATATTTTTTATCCTGCCTGTTTTTTCTTCAACCTTTTCCTTTATTTCAAGAGCTATTCTTTTTATATCCGCCCTGAGCTCTTCGCCGGTCTTCGTTGTTAAAAAAAGCGCTGTCACTGCACCAGCTACAAAGCCTGCAGCCAGCCCTATGAATAACCCTTTTATGGTACCGGAATCACCATTACTCATAAATCCTCCTTCTGTAAGTTGTTGAAATAATACAAAAATGTTTCTCTTGATATATTATACAAACTTTTTCAAAGTATTATCAACCGGTTTTTATGCCCGGGTTTTTAAATTATGGTCCAACCCCCCTTTCAGTTTTCATTTGATTTGCATTATAATACTTGCAAAAAACTGAGACCGAAAACTTGTGGGCAACTAAGAAGGAATATAGCAAATGAAGAACGTAGTTCTGTATAATTACCCGGCGGATAAGGTTGATTTAAATATTGGATACAGTGATATTGAAGATCCGGACCTTATGAAGATTGTTTTATCATGCAGCTCACCTTACCCAACAGGGATCAGCAAGAATGATACTGTACATGCCGAAATTTTTTTGAAAAAAACCATGGTTGAAAAAAATACCCTTAAAAAATTAGCAGGCGGGCAGCTATTGCCTTATGTGCCAGGAAAAACCGGTAAGGTCCTGAATGATCCGGCAAGATTAATTATCCTGATTCATGGTTTCTCCACCAGGTCAAAAAGGATAAACAATTATTATTATTTTGCAGAATCGATGGCAAGGCACGGTATTCCATGCATATTCGTTAACCTTCCCCTTCATCTCAATCGCACTCCGGAGAAAGAGAAAAGCGGGGATAGACTCATATATTTTGATGATGTAGAGACCCTTGAATTTTTTCATCAATCAGTAGTTGATATAAGGAAGCTCCTGAATATCCTGTTTATGATTGCATCTCCTTTAAAAATATATATTTGCGGCATTAGCCTTGGCAGTATGGTATCAGTAGTTACTATGGCCAATGAAGAGCGGATAGATAAAGGTATTTTTTTAATCGGGGGCGGCATCTGGGAAGAAATACACTGGAAAGGTGTATTAAAGTATGTGCTTAAGGGAAACTGCACAAAGAAAGATGCCACTACATGGCAGGACTGCCATGAAATCTACAGCAACTTTCCCCGTTTTCTGGAAATATTTAAAAAGATAAAAAACTCTTCAAATCTTACTTTTGACATGAAAAATTTTCCTGAACTGAAAAAGGCAGTCACAAAATTCTGTTTTTTATGCGATCCGGTGGCTTTCGCCCACAGAATCGATCCGGCAAGGGTATTAATGATAAATTCAAAAATGGATTTCTACTTTACAAAAAGGTCAACCAGCAGCTTATGGGAAGCCTTAAGCAGGCCGCGCATAGTCTGGCTGAATTCCCTTCACACCAGTAAAATACTTACCTCCAGTAGTGTTATAAATGAAATATTCGGTTTCATCAATGATTAAATATGGAATACACATGCGGGTTTTTTTCTTTTAAAAAAGATATTCCTGTTCGACTACCCTGACCATTTTAAATTTCAGGTATTCGGATACACTTGGATTTGAACTTTTTATGAGCTCATATCTTTCTCCACAACTGCACCTGTAATAATACTTTCCACCAAAAATAACAAACTCATATTTGGACAATGACATGGGGTTTATAAGGAAATTTTCAGCAGTGGTTATTATCCTTCCGCAACTTCCGCAAATGAAGGTTGTTATATTGTTCTTTACTTCAATAAGTACCGTAATGCCCCCTCCATTAATAGCATTAATAAGAACAATATAGTACAGAAAGGCAATATATATACTACTAATTAATATACAACATTTTATTACATAAAATAATATTTTTAAAGTAT
>JAFGDA010000177.1 GCA_016932375.1 Actinomycetota bacterium
ATGAATATATGTTTGCAGATAATATTTGATATTATTTAGGATAAAATATGGCAATTAATTTTTAATATAAATCAGGTCCGGATCGTTTGCTAATCATGGGCAGGGTTTTATGCCAGGAGCAGTCAGGTGACATGGTTTATAAACCTTGGACGGGCAGGCGTTTTACTTTCGCTAAAGTAAACAGATGATACTCTCCTGAATTTCCTGATATTATCCTTTTCAAGCCTCAGGCTCTCGCTTAGGTCCTTAAGAAGCCTCCTGTTTTCGTTCTCGAGCACAACAAGTTCATTTATTAACGACTTGTACTCCCTGAGGTCATCCATCCTGAATGCAGTCCTGCCTCTTATCCCATCAATTTCTTTCCTGAGGCTGCTTCTTAACCTCTCAATGGAAATATATATGTCAATATCCCCGGCCATTATTGATTTCTTCTGCCTGATGGTCAGCTTCTTAAGTTCAACTGTTTTATGAAATAAGATATCCCGGTCACCTGTTTTCATCTTGTGCCTGCACACCCCTTTTATCAGGAAACGTTTTTCTTTGCTTCAACCCACGCCTCCCTGAGTTCAAATAAAAGGTTCTTTATTTCCATGAAGGGCCCGGTGTCCTTCATTGCGTTTCCGACAGTGAGCCTGTAATTCATGTATTCATAAATCTTATAAAGGTTCGCCGCTATCTCCCCGCCCCTGTCCATATCAAGACTGACCATAAGCTCACTTATTATTGCCTGGGCTTTTATGCTGTTGAAATGCACCTTTTCCAGCTCACCTTCATTGATACCCTTAAGAGAAATATTAATAAATTTTATGGCACCGTCATATGCCAGCAGGATCAGGTCTTCCCTTGTAGAGCTTGTGATTTTTATCTGCTGATATTGCCTGTAAGGATCGGCTATCATTGTACTCCTGTATGTAACCTATAAATATGTTAGTTGTGATTCAAGCCATAAACTCTGTGTATCCATTGAAGAAAGTGCTGTTTCCATTAAAAGATATTTTTTCCTGAGGCTCGCTTCTTTTAACTCAAGCCTCCTGTTCAGGCTTTCTATCTGTTCCTCGATCATGTCGATTTCTTTTTGGAAAGCGGCTGTCCTGCCTGTTATCAGTCCATCAACTCCGTTGGCCAGGCTGTCTGAATAATTGCTGATCCTTACCGCTATCCCATACTCCTCATCTGGCAGACCCTCCACACCGGCATTCTTATTGAAAAGTTCCATCACTTCCTCAGGATCACTCTCCAGCGCTTCGGTAAGGGCTGCCGTATCTACGGTAAGTTTACCCACCAGTATGTCGCTGTTGTCACTGCTGTCCGAAAATGAGGTTTTATTTATCCCTATGAAGGACAGCTGATTGATATCATCGTCCATTCCGGTCACAGCATCTGACATCAGCATATTCAGCCTGAAGCGCATGTTCTGCAGTGTGGCATCCCCTGAGACCAGCCCAGCCAGCTTATCTGCTTCACTTTCTGCCGGAATTATTTTCCTTTCGGATACACTGCTGTAAATAAGGTCGGCAACGCTGTTATACTGATTAACAAAATTCTGGATATTTTCTATTATCGAACCCGTATCCCTGCTTATACTCAAAGTTACGCTGCCTTCTTCCATTAAGGTAACGGTGACTCCTTCAATAAGATTGTCTATTACATTGGATGATGAAGACATCTGCTGGCCGTCAATGGTAAGCAGGGCATCTGAAGCTGCAACAAACTCGTTTTTGAAAGTACCGGAGTCCAGGATCCCCAGTGCAGTGGCTACCCCGCCTGTTTCAGTTAAGGTTATCTGGGTGGCTCCGGTCTCTGTCATCTTCAACCTGAGTACATTGTCTATTATGGACGCGGTAACTCCCGTATCTTCGGTAGCATTTATATTGTCCCTTATGTCTTCCAGCGAGTCCCCGGATTCAACCTCCACACCCTGACCGTTTATAACCATGGTGCCCGACAGCCCGAGAGCAGCTGACTTATCTGCCTGCCTGTCCGAACCTATGGTATGTGCCCTTGCAAGACTATCCACTACAAGAGCGTAAACGCCGTTAGAGGCTCCTCCTGAAGCCGTAGCAGATATTACAGATTCTTCGGAACAGGATGCCTTGAAAGCATTGAACGTTGACTCATACGTAAGGGTCCTGGCAAAATTCTCAAGGTTTTCAAGGCGGCTTTTTATGTCATTGTATATCTCGCCCTTCCTTGTAAGTATCTTTTGCTTCAGTTCCTTGTTTGATACAGGCACTTTCTCAATACTCATAAGCTGGGAGATTATGCTTTCGATGTCCAGCCCCGACATTATGCCGTTAATACTTATTCCTGCCAAACTTATCCTCCCTGCCCCGCCATATTTATAAAAACACTAAATAAATCACTGGTAAAACATACCAACATTTTCTACTAATATTTTTAACTGTATAATCATATCGGCCGGCAACAGGGTTATCTTTAATAATCTTCCCCCATACCGTATTATTGCACTGCCCTGCCGGCCAGTTTTTCTTCAATAATTACCGACTCATATCCTGTTCTTGCCAAACTGTTTTTTCCATCCAGGATAATGGCGCATTGGAATGCAAGTTTTGCATCCGGGTATCTTTTATTCTTCCTCAAGGCATTGCCTAAATTTATGAAATAGTCAGGATTTTTATTATTTAACTCTGAGGCATTAGAGAAAAGATTAACAGCTTCTTCAAATCTTCCGGCTTTATACAGGCATAATCCGAGGCGGTTAAATGCTGCCGGGTTCCTGCTGTCATATTCCATATATTTCAACAGGTTGTCAGCGGCTTCCCCATACCTTCCCATGTTGAAAAGGGCCCCGGAATTAGTGAACAAAAGCTCCGGGAAACTGTTTTTTTTATCCATGCCAATTGCATGCTCCAGAATCATACTGGCCCCGCTATATTCCTTTAAAATAATTTGTATTTTTCCGAGATTTAGATATGTTTCAATATTTCCTGGATTTAGCTCAACCGATTTCCTGAAATATGCTTTAGCTTCGTCAAATCTTTCCATCTTCATTTTGAGCATCCCGAGGTTATAATGGATCTCCCAGTCTTCATAATCAATTTCCAGCGCATCTTTAAGATATTTTTCTGCTTTCGTACAGTCTCCCAAAACATAATTTGTTATTCCGTACTTCTTTGATGCTTCACCGTCCCTGCGGCTGGCTTCAAAATACTTCCCATACCACTTTGCCGCCCTTTTATATTTTCCCCTGGAAAAAAATATCCCTGCTATGTTTCCTTTCAGCAGGGATACGTCCATATTTTCGGAATCACTCTCAAGCCCCCTCTTACCATAAAAGTAAAGCGTATTTTTAAGCATGCATATTGCCTGGCCGGCCAGGCTTAGATGCATGAGATGATTTGCCAGCTGCTGTGCCCCGGAAACTGAAAAAGGCACCTCCCCGGATTCCCGCAGAAGTGTTTTTATCCTGCCGGTTCTTCCGAGATTTTTATAAGCAATGATAAGGTTCGAAATTATCATGGGAGATTTTTTTTCCTCCCTGTAAGCCTTTTCGAGGGACTCCGCTGCTTCCCTGTATTTTTTCATCCTGATGTATGCAGCGCCAATCCCGTTATATGATTTCCAGCTCCGTACCCCTATGTCCCCCGTACCGCCAAGAAAGATTTCTTTATCATCATCCCGGCATGCTTTACTAAAATTCTCAATTGCATTTTCATAATCCCCAAGATAAAATTGTGCGTTTGCAAGATTATACCGGGCATCCTTCAGGTGAGGGGCAATCTTTAGGGCCTTTTCCGCGCACTTAACCGCCCTTTGATATCTTTTCATGCTTACAAGAGAAGAGGATTGGAAAGAATAAGCAAAAGGAAGGTATGAAACTACTTTCCCATGCAGTTTCCCGACCATGGTATCAAAACTTTCCACGGCTTCCGCATATTTCCTGTTTGAATAATAATAAACACCCATATTGTAATGATTGAAGGCATTGTCAGGATCCTTCCCAATTGCCGCAGAAAGGAGCCTGTAATTTCTTTCGTTTTTATTCTTTTCCGCCATTACGCTGCGGCAGTAACCCGTATGCTTTATGGAAATGCCTGATAAAAGCCTGGCGTAATCAAGGCCCTTTTCCGCTAATCTTAGCTGTTCGTGTATGCAGCCTTCGAATTCAAAGCCCATGCCGTTATTGAATAATCTCAAAGAATAATGTTCGGAAACCTGGCCTTCGCTTAGATTATCCGAAATGTTTATAATTTTTACATAGTATGCCGCTGGACCTGCGACCTTTTGAAGATTTTTAAGAAAAGAAATACCGGACTTTTTTAGGTATTCATCTGCATCAAGGAAAAGTATCCAGTCCGAGGTGGCATGCTCAATGGATTTGTTCCTTGCTTTTGAAAAATCGTCGTCCCATTCATACTCTATTACCTTTGCCCCGAATCTTTTTGCGATTTCCTTAGAATCATCATCGGAGCCGGTGTCCACCACAATTATCTCAGAAACTGCATCCTTCACACTTTCGAGGCACTTTTGCAGGTTTTTATGCTCGTTTTTGACAATCATACAGAGGGCAACGGTACATCCTGCATTCCTTCCTTCTTTTATGAACCTGGCAAGATAACTGTATCCCGGGGGAATGCCTCCCTTCTTTGCTTTCCTGCAAGCATTCCCTGCAGCAATCAGGTTCTTTTTTACGGATTCATTTCCGGGGTTCATTTCAAGGACTTTTTTAAAAAACATTTCAGCAAGCTTTATTTCCCTTATGCCTACAAGATATACCCCCATAAGGTTTAAAATTTCATCGTCCATGTAATTTTTTTCAAGATATCCATAAAGCAGGTTTATGGCCTTTCTGGCATTGTTGCTTTTCACATAACACAGGCTCAGCGCTTTTAATGCTTCCCTGTGTGAAGGGTCTGCTTTAAGTGTCTTTTTCAGGAACTTCATACCTTCCCCGGTATTGCCGGTATTAATCATGTTCATGGCCCTGCGGTATAAAAAGCCGGCATCCTTTTTACATGGCCGGTAGTTTTCTGCTAAGGTTTTTCCACTATCCGCCGTATCCATTCTTACAGTCTTTTTTTCCCTTATTTCCATGAAACTTTCCCTGATTTCCCGTAAAGTGTTATCCCGGTTAAATTTTTCTCATCATAATCGGAGGATTTTATGCTCTGGCCGCCGTCATCCCTTTTGATGAAAGAGCCGCCTTGGGCAAATTTATTTATCGTAGCGCTGAGCACAAGACCTCCATTCTCATTATAGCAATACCCGGGGTCTGTCCCGCCTCCACAGAAGCTTATCCTCAAAGGCGCATCTTCTTATAATCATCATGTTTCCTGCCGCCAGGAAAATAACCGGGTTAATTTAAATTGCGTCATTTCTTCTATCGGCAATATTTTTGATTATTTTAAGTTTAAAAATAATATTTAAAAATACAAACCAGGCGGCCGCTTTCATTTATATATAAGCAGCCGCCTGGTTTTCAGCCTATGTTACAGAACAAATAATTCCTGCAATAATAACTACTTTCTTTTATCAGCTCTGTTTTATCTTGAATTAGCTCAGAAGCTGAAGTATTATCTGGGGCGACATATTTGCCTGGGCAAGCATTGCCACGCCTGCCTGCATCATTATCTGGTGCCTCGTATACTGTGTCATCTCTGAGGCCATATCAACGTCCCTGATCCTTGATTCCGATGCGCTAAGGTTTTCACTTGCGACATTCAGGTTGTTGATTGTATGCTCCAGCCTGTTCTGGACTGCACCGAGTGCAGACCTTTCATCTGCGATCCAGCTTATCGCCCTGTCTATCTGGCCTATGGCATCCTGTGCCTTTATAACCGAAGCGACGCTCACGCCTTCGACCCCGAGTTTTTCTGCGCTCATTGCATCAACGCCTATTTTTGTAGTCTGCCCTATATTTGCACCGATATGGAACTCGAGCGAGTTGTCGTCACTGACTGCTGCAATTTCAGCAAATGCCTTGACGTATGCAACCTTTCCCACATCATCGGTTGTGGCCTGTGCTATTGTTATCTGTACGCCGTCAATGGTTGTTGTCTGTGCCGCATCATCCACTCCTGCAATGGTTCCAATCTGTGTATCGCTTGCTGAGCTGAATATTGCAGCATCGATTGAAGACCCGTTGGCAACAAGCTTGATCTGGTAAGTTACATCGGTTACGCTTGCTGCCGTCGCCACTGAAGCACCGTCAAGAATAGCGCTCCCTGATTTGATTTCCACATCAGCTGCAACTGCTGCTTTTGTTCCTGCCATTGTCCCGTCAAGCAGCTTCCTTGTATTGAACTCGGTTGTCTCTGCAATCCTGTCAATTTCATCAATCAGCTGATTGATCTCATTTGATATGTTGGTCCTGTCAGCATCCGTTATGGATTCACTTGCCGCCTGGACAGCCAGCTCCCTCATCCTTACGAGAAGGCTCGAGCTTTCAGACAGGGCTCCCTCTGCTGTCTGGATCAGTGAAATACCATCCTGGGCATTTCTCTGCGCCTGGGAAAGACCAGCAATCTGGGCTCTCAATTTTTCAGATATACCCAGCCCTGCAGCGTCGTCACTTGCCTTGTTTATTCTTAAGCCTGACGACAGTTTCTCAAGAGATTTGGTCCTTAACTCGTCGGTAAGCCTTAAATTCCTGCCGGCTGTTAAGGATGAAATGTTTTGATTGATTCTTAGTGCCATTTTTTTCTCCTTCGTCCTTGAAATTTATGAATTTACTGTCAGCATCCATGCCTTTTTTAGAAAAATGTTTAAAGTGGCTTTCCAAAGCTGCCACCCCGGTTTATCCTGCCCATGCGGTTTTAAAAATAAGATATGGACAGCTTAATCTCATCTTTACATCTTAATCACCATCCCTGGCCTATTTATAATGCACCTGCCAGCTTCCATGCGGCAGTTTTTTGTTTTCTTTATTTAATATCGGGATTTATTGAGGAAAAGTTTAATATTTTTTGAGTCTTATTTAAATGTACCTTAAACGTGGCATGGATTTTTTAGTGTGGGTTCTTCTCTTTGGAAGGTTTATCCGGCTTTATTTTTTTATCCAGTTTTTCGAGGCTTCCTGAAGTGGCCGTTGAAGCTTCCCTGTTTTGCCTGATGATTTCTTCGTATATTTCATCCCTGAATATGGGAAAATCTTCGGGGGCAGTTATCCCTATTTTTACTTTTTCGCCTTTTATTTCAAGCACCTGGACACGGATACTGTCTCCAATTACTACACTTTCATTTATTTTCCTCGTCAATACAAGCATATAAAACAAAAAAACCAGGTTAATATATCAGTATCAATAATATGAAACTTACGGGAAAAGTTAAAGCATTATTTATAAATGTTTTACCTTTTTTCTATTTCCGGTCCCTGTCTTGTTTCCATCAAGCCTTATCTTCCGGAATACCTTATGCCTGGGTTGATAACCGCTGCCGTAAAGTATTACCTGGTTACCTATCATTTTCCTTGCATTTATGAGCAAAGGGCTCAGCAGGTTAAGGGTGGTGTTGCTTATGTCCTTCGGAACAGTAGCTATTGTTATTAGCATTATATCGGTATCCGAATCGATTTCAAGTTCCTGTTTTTCGACCTCAGGTATTTCCGGCGCATAATCCCTGAAAAAACTCCAGGGATCGCATACAACAAAAGCAAGGGATGGGTCCTTCAACGACTGCAGCCATTTAAAGGGGGAATTTTCAAGAAAATCAAGAACCACAAACCTGTGATAGTTCTCAAAACCTATTATGCCTTTGTAAAAGCATATTATCCTGCTTTCATCAACATCTACCTCGCCGAACCTGTCAGTATTTATTCTCATGATATTTTTCATTCCTCTAACTATAAATTTATACCAGGATATTTATAAAAATTATAAAAACCTATTTCAGGAAATCAAGCAGGCTCAAGGGTAGCAACCTTCCCGCAACATTAAGGGAATTCTGGTATACTACTTCAGCCTTCTTGAGATCCATTACTGCCTCTGCGATATCTATATCCTCAATAACCGAGATCATTTCCGTGATGCTAAACATGTTATTCTCATTTTGTTCCCCGGTCAGGTCAAGCCTGTTTACCCTCGAACCTATTTCCGAATAGATATTGACTATATTCTCGTGAGCCCTGTCAACCTGTGCGAGGATGACATTCGATATGTTGTCTATATCCCCGGCCTGCAGGCTGGTTACCAGGTTGTCTATTATTTCAAAGGTATTCGGGTCCCCAGGGATTGCGGTGCCGGACATGTTGAATACATCGGCGCCATTGAAATTAATTTCTATTGAGGAACCGTAAGAAATCTCCCTTGCCATCCCGCCTGTGTCACCGTTATATGAAACAACCCCTGCAGTTTCTTCAAACGGTTTTTCCATTGTTTTTAATCCTGAAAAAATATATTTGTTCATGTATTTTGAATTGGATTCATCCATCAGCCCCTCTTTTAACTGCTGGATCCTCAAAATAATGGACTGCCTTGCACTGTCGGGAACCGAAGCATTCCCGCTCTCTATGCATGCCTGCCTTATCTCCATAATAATATTGTTAACCTGGTCGATTGCATTTTCAGTCATTGTAAGCCAGGTCTTCGATTCAGCAATTACTTTTGAATACTGATCATACTGATTCTGCTTAGTCTTAAAAACCACAAGTTTTGCAGTATTTATGGGATCATCGGAGGGTTTTCTTATCCGCTTTCCTGATGATAAACCGTCCTGGAGGGACTGAAGCTTGCCCAGGTTGGTCTGCAGGCTGGAAGAGACGGTATCTATGATTGAATTCAGCGTAACTCTCATTCTGGCTATGCCCCCATCCTCTCTATTATAGTTTCCAGCATTTCATCCATTGTGCTGATAACTCTTGCTGCTGCATTGTATGCGTGCTGATACTTTACCATATCCACAAGCTCATCATCCGTAGAGACCCCTGAAATGGCTTCGCGCCTTAAATTTATCTTTTCTATAAGCAGCTCCGTATTTTCCATCTCCCTTGTACACTGCTGCGTGTCAACACCTATTTTCACAATCAGGTTATTATAATAATCATCAAAAGTAGCCGTATTACCGCTTAAGAAAAGCTGTTCCCTCAGGGCCAGGATGTCTGTAACATTACTGTTGTCCCCGGACTGGTCCGGGCTTTTTGCTGCTGCGATAAGGCTTATATCGGCTATTATGTCGCCATTGACCTCTATATCCTCAACACCTGTCCCGGTGAAGAAATCATAACCGGTCGAGGAACCGTCAAGACCATAGCCGGTGCTGTGCACCGTATTGGTCCGTGTTATCAGTTCTGATACGAGGTCATCCATTCTTCCGATGACATCATTTATGTATGTGTCCCTGAAATTGAGCAATGAATACAATTCCCCGTTACTTATATCCACGGTGCTTCCACTGTCTTTCCATAGAACATCGTAAAAACCTGTGCCGGGATTCAGGGCAGCTTCTATCCCGTATGAATTTCCGCCCCTTACCAGTGCCGTCCCTCCAATAAAAATATCTTTTTGCCCGTACTTCGAATGCACAACTGTTATGTTTACGACCTGGCTTAATTCCCTTATAAGGAGATCCCTTCGGTCTTCAAGATCGTTTGCATTATCACCCACTGTTGTCACATCTTTTATAAGATCGTTGAGTTCCTTTATCTGTCCGGAATAGTTATTGATAAGGTCAACCTTGTTTTTTACCTCTGTGTTCAGGTCTTTTCTCAGCAGCTCAAGCCTCTCATGTATGCTGTGAATAAAATTACAGAGGCTTCTCGAATTTTCCACAAGGTTTTTCCTTACAGCATTGTCTTCCGGGGAGCTTTCAAGGTCCTTCCAGGAATTCCAGTATATATCTATCATGTTTTGCAGGCCGTTTTCAGATGGCTCTGAAAAAATACCCTCTATCTGTTCAAGTGCCCTCAGGCCTATGTCCCATTTACCTGAATTCTGGCGTTCATTAATCAGCTGTTTCTCTATGTATTTATCATGAAGTCTTCTCACTTCACTTATATCAACACCGGTACCTATCTGTCCGGCTGATATCGACCTGTTAAGGGAAGGCACATACTGCGGGTCACTTGTTCTCATTATGGATTCCTGCCTGCTGTAACCCCTGGTATTTACGTTCGCTATATTATGGCTTACAACCTCAAGTGCTCTCTGCGCCGCACTTAAGGCCTTGACGCCTATGGAAAATCCAAAAAAAGGAGAAGAACTCATAAAAATTACCTCACAAAAATCCCGGCATGGACCGTTAAAGAAACCGTTATAGGGTTTTGTCTATAAAAATATTTCCCTCCAGCCCTTTGCTTGCCCTGCCGTCTCTCAAATATGATCCTGGATTATTTTTTCCCAGTATCAGCTCCAGAAATGCCCTTATATTTTTCTGGCCCTGCTCTATCAAAAAGACATTGGTGTTGTTTATTTCACTGATTCTCATTATAAGCTGCCTTATTTTATTTATCCTGTTCCTGATTCCGGCCGATCTCCTGTCTTCCCCGTTTAACCTGGCCAGGAGTTTCACTCTTTTAATCTCCTGCCCGTCAATCTTTTTAATAAGCATTTCCTGCTTTTTAACTACCTTTTCCAGGTTCAACTCCTCGTTTTTAACAAGAATATTTTTCTCTTCCTCGACGAGGGAAAGTATTTCCCCGTATATGCTTATTTCATTATCCATACAATTTAAAAAATCCTTTATTTCCTGTTCCATGATATCCCGTTCCCTGTTATCATTTAAAATACTGTCCTGATATTTTTCATTCTGGGTCATTTTTTATTTCACCTGATTTGACCGGTTGGTCACCTGCTAAGATACTGCCATTTCTTTCAGCTTCGGTGCTCTCTGCGGTATTATCGGCCATATAGGCATCGCTTACCTGCCTGTAGATTACATCCGCAATTCCGAGGCCGGAGTCTTCTGAAACCTTTTTTGCCATTTCGTTGTTAAGCATATCCTGCCATATGGCCCTTTCGCCTGAAAAGCCCCCCCTCATGGCCTCCACGGATGCCCACATGCTGTCGACCAGGTATTTTACAAATATCTGTTCGAATTCACGGCAGGCCTCTTTTAATTTCAGCTCGTTTACACCGACAGGTATATTTGAAGTTTCCTTTGCCTTAACTTCATTTGATACTGCCGCTACACTGCTTACCTCAATCATCATGTCCACCATTAACACAATTACCAATCTTTAACATGCCGCACTGAAACATCTGTTATGCCTGATATTTCTCTTTCAGCCATATTATATGGTAAAATTCCATTCTTATTGCTTGATGTTATTTGTGATGCCCATCATTTCGTCTGATGCCTTTATGGCCTTTGAGTTTATTTCATATGCCCGCTGGGCAACAATCATGTTCACCATTTCTTCTATGACATTGATATTGGCTCCCTCTATGAAACCCTGCCTTATATTCCCTGCAGTACCATCCCCATTATCCTCCTGGGGTGCCCCGGAAGCCACAGTTTCTGTATATATGTTCCCCGACATGCTTGCAAGTCCCGACGGGTTTGTAAACCTGACAAGGGTTATACGGCCGACATCCACCTGCTCACCGGAATCATAAGGCATGATCGATACTGTCCCGTCTCCGCTTACCGTCAATTCGGAAAATGCTTGGTCTATGTTCAGCGGGGGTTCCAGTTTATATCCTTCCACTGTTACCACATTGCCTTCTCCATCAATCCTGAATGAACCGTCTCTCGTATACCCAAACCCTCCATCCTGCAACAGTATCCTGAAAAATCCCTCGCCGTCGATGGCAAGGTCCAGGACATTTCCTGTTTCGTTAAGGGTGCCCTGGGTAAAGACCCTGTTTATTCCGTCTACTTTTGACCCCAGCCCGACCCTGATGCTTTTATCCTTGCCTACCACTATATCCTGATAGTAAAGGTCCTTAAAATTTATCTCACTCCTTTTATAGCCAGGCGTATTTATATTTGCCAGGTTATTTGAGATTACATCTATGTTCAGCTGCTGATTATTCATTCCTATGGATGCTATATATAACGAATTCATTCCTTTATTTCCCCCTTTTAGTGCCTTAACTTACTTTCCCGGTTTCATTTACTACTTTTGACAGGCTTTCATCCTGCATCTTTATTGCCTTCTGGCTCGCTTCATAAGATCTCATAACAGAAATTATCTCTACCATTTCATCTATTCCGTTTACGTTAGATGTTTCAAGAAATCCCTGTTTTATCACGACACCGGCCCCGTTAGCACCGGCGGCCCCGTCCTTTAATTTAAAATAGGAGCTGCTTTCCGTCTGTATGTCCCGGCCATTTTCAACCGATACCACCCTTAACTTATCAATTATCATACCTCCGGTGAATATGTTGCCCGCAGTATCAACATACAGCTCTCCGCCGTCTGTTATATTTATCCGCCCGCCATCACCAAGTACATGGTAACCATCCTGGTTTACTAAAAAGTTCTCGCCATCCAGCCCAAAGCATCCGTCCCTTGTCAGGAGCTCGCCATTTCCTGATTCAACAACAAAGAAATTGTTTCCGTTTATGGCTAAATCATAAGGATTGCCGGTCATCTTTAATGGGCCTTCCGAAAGGTTAACCGATATGCTTTCAGTCACGGGTCCGGAGGTAATTATACCCAGCACATTATTTACAGACATGTTCTTAAAAAGCCTTTCATTGAAAACTGCAAAGTCCGCCTGCTTTTTCTTGAAGCCTGTAGAGTTTATATTGGCCAGGTTATTTGATAGGATATCCATCCTTTTTTGTTCCACATTCATCCCTGAAGTAGCAAGATAAATTCCGTTAATCAATTGCTTTAGTGCCTGTCCGGTTAATTAATAAAATATTTTAAATAATGTATCGGGTATTTTTAGATAAATCTTGAATAATTTTAAAGGCGAATGATCAGGTGAATAAATTTATGGCATATTGCCCATTAAATTATATGCATA
>JAFGDA010000178.1 GCA_016932375.1 Actinomycetota bacterium
AGCCTGTGGAATCTGCGGAAGTGATGTTCATATGGCCCAGCACAATAAAGATGGATATATTTTTTATCCGGGTCTAACAGGTTTTCCATGTACGCTGGGTCATGAATTTTCAGGGATTGTGGTAGAAACAGGACCTGGAGCATACGATAAAACAACAAATAAGCCCTTTAAGGGGGGAGAGAAGGTCACGGCGGAAGAAATGCTATGGTGCGGGGCATGCAAACCATGTGCCGACGGCTGGCCTAATCACTGCGAACGTTTGGACGAGCTTGGGTTTAATGTTGATGGTGCGTTTGCAAAATATGTAAAAGTCCCCGCCAAGGTCCTGTGGAGCATCGAACCTTTTGCCGTAAGATATAACGAAGAAGATATTTTTAAGCTGGGCAGCCTGGTGGAGCCAACTTCTGTAGCATATAACGCAGTCATTGAAAGAGGCGGCGGGATAAGGCCTGGAGACAATGTAGTCATATTAGGCGGCGGCCCAATAGGCCTTGCCGCATGCGCAATTCTTAAAAGACAGGGCGCTGCAAAGGTTATATTATCAGAACCGGAAGAAAACAGGGCTAAAATGGCCAGGGAACTGGGTGCGGATTTTGTAATAAATCCTTTGAAGGAAAGCCTTTCCGAAGAAGTTCTAAGAATAACTTCTAACATGGGTGCTTCAATATATCTTGAGGCAACCGGCCTTCCGCATATCGTGTTTCCCGAGATAGAAAAAATCATATGGGAAGGGAAGACCTTAAACAGCACAGTGGTAATTGTTGCAAGGGCCGACTCGAAAATACCGGTTAATGGAGAGGTGTTCCAGGTGAGGAGGGCAAATATTGTGGGGGCCCAGGGGCATTCAGGACATGGAACTTTTGCCAGGGTGATAGAGTCGATTGCTTCCGGTATGAATATGCTTCCAGTAATAACAAAGGAAATAGGAATTGACGAAGTCCCTGAAAATATTATAAGGCTTCAAACAGACCGGAAAGAGTGTAAAATCACCTGTTTGATGTAAAAAATAAGTTTATGTGATGAATCTTAATAATATATAAATAAAAGAATAGAAGGAGAAATAAAAGATGGAGTGGTTTAGAACAAGCAATCCGTTGGTAGTTTTCGAAAATAATTCGGTAGGTTTACTGAAGAAGCAGATCTGGGATGCTGAGCTGGAGGAGATAGAAGATATTTTAAAACAATATGAAATACCTTCTGAACCTGAACTCGGCAAGGCAGGTTGTTATATACAAAATACCCCGAGGGTAAAATGCATAGAAAAAAGAAAAAAGAATGATATCGTGTTTTTACCTATTGGGTGCACGGAAAATCATGGAATGCATGCCAACAGTGGGCTTGATACATTTATGGTTACCCAGATTCTTGAAGGGGTAAGGAGATATACGGCTAAAAAGGGTTATGAGGTAAATCTGGCATTTCCCCCTTTAAATTATGGCGGACATCCCTATCATCATGTTGGTATGCCCGGAACAGTCATAGTTCCCAAAGAAGTTGTTGAAGAAACATTGATATATGTAATGCTGGGACTATGGAATGATGGATACCGCAAAATAATCATGGTCAACAATCACGGTCACCTGTGGATGCTGGAATCAGCCGTGCAGGAATTTATGAAGAGATTTCAATTGCCTGGAATTTTCAGGGTTCTGGACTGGCACAGGGCTGTTAGAGAATTCTTTATTCCAGGTGACCGTCCTGATAGTCTTGAAACTAATTTTGTTCATGCTGATGAGAGTGAGACATCCGTAGCACAGCTTATGTTTCCTGATATGATAGATATGAGTGCGGTGCAGGATGCTGAAGGCGAGACTTTTCTGCCTGATGGTCATTTTGACACTTCTGTGGATCCATTCAGGAGACCGCACAGATGGTCGGAAGGCGAGGGCCATTTCGCGATAGAACGTCATGCAACGCCCGAAGGTGTTGTGGGAAAACCCAGCCTCGCAAAACCGGAAAAAGCAAAAAGGCCCATTGCAGCTATCTTAAAATATCTGACCCTGACTGTTGAGCAGATACTGGAAGTATTTCCTGCCGGGACAGTACCGCCAGTTGAAAAGGTTACGCTCCGTTCGGCAAAAGAAATGGAACCTTTCCTTAAGGAACCGTTTTCCGAAGGATGGAAATCAGTATATGAACTTCCTTATATAGGGCCCTTCCAGAAACTTTAAAGCATCATTTGTATGAAGAAAGATATTTCATGGAAAGAGAAGAAGTACTGGAAAAAATATTCAGGATTTTAAGTGATTTCAGTTTTTATAAGGATTCGGTAAAAACAGCCGGTAACGGAATCTTTTTAATAGGAAGAGGTAACAATAAAAAGTACCTTTTTATTGTTGGGGAGGAAAAAGCCTGCAGCCAGTTTGATGGAGAGATATCAGGCAGCCTCATGATTAAAAGCAGGCAGTGCAATATCAAAAAATGCTCTCTTTCACATAACAACCTTGCAAAGATTAAAAGCCTGTTTCCGCAGATAAACCCCGTACTTTGCAATAAAAAATCATCTTTCGGTACCGGTGACAGGCTGGGAATGGTAACCGCAGCACATATAAAAGCTTTTGAAGGCAGGGATATTTTCCCTGTCCTTGCCCAGCAATCTGTTAGGGAACTATCAAGGACCAAAAGTGACTGGAATGATGTTATGTCTTCGGCAATTTGGGGGTATTTTGAATCAGGATCAAGGATGCCTTTTGGTGCGGATGCAGACCATATAAAGGAAGAAGGGGGCCTGAAAGACGCGGTGGATGCAGGTTTTACCATGTTTACGGTAGACCCTTCGGACCATATTGTAAATACTGTAAACCTTGACAGGCCTAAAATTTCAGGGATGTACCGGATACTGAAGGAAAAATCCCTGCTTGAAAAAAAGTATGAAGGAAAATCACTGAAAATTGCCGGCAAAGAGTATCATATAGATAAGGACCAGGTTACCCTTATGGCAGTAAAGTATTGGAGGGCCCTTAAAATGGTATCCGGTATGTACAGTTTCTTAAAAGAATATAAAAAACAGCAATTTGATTTTGAAGTTTCCATGGATGAAATAGAGGAGCCGGTAACACCCCTTGATCATTATTTCATCTCAGGAGAGCTTTTAGATTCAGGTGTGGAGTTTGATAACCTTGCCCTACGATATCCCGG
>JAFGDA010000179.1 GCA_016932375.1 Actinomycetota bacterium
ATGGTTGATTCTACTACATTATACTACTATACTCTCGCACATTGAATAATAATATAATTTCAAAATGCACGAATACATTAATCTGATATCACTATGATACGTTAAAAAATTATTGATTCGATATTGTATACTTTTTTTAACTTCCTTAGAAATTCAAATTATTAAGAACTTTAAAATAAAGTTTTCAATAGTTTATACTGTTTTGAAAACATTTCTGCTCTAAAGCAATAATAAAGAAATAAGAATTAATTATACTAACAGCAAACAGTAGTGGTATATCCTTTATTTTCTTCCCATTTACTACAATATTTATTTGCTGCTGAAAAACTGGGAAATGATTTCCACCCGCCATCAATTTTCAAAGATTCAATACCTTTTCTGTGGGTTTCTCTCTTACCCAAAACAAAAGGGCAATTTAGATCTGTGTGGATTGTGCATTTCTTTGTTGGTCTGTTTATATTTACCCAGATCTTATTGGGCTGAATTCCTTTATCTTCCTGGTTTTTGACCTTTCCCTTTAATGGTTTTATAGTTCGCCTTTTAGGACTGACCTCTTCTTTTTTAAAGCAAAGGGACCTTATATATTGTAGATCATCTTCATTAACAGGTCTTTTATATAGTTCGTTTACCAGCCATAGCCCGCTGTTTCGTATTTTTTCAATCGGTGATTGGAACCCAAACCAGTCTTTCGAGGGAAAGCATTCGCTGCATAAGGATATGGTGGAAATAATCCTGCTTTCAATATCCATCCTTGCATCTTTATCTTTGATTGCAAACACACAAAAAGAAAAATTCTGCTGGATAATACTACTGATTTCTTTCTCTATTTTATTCTGGTAGGTCCAGTCTATACGGTAGCCATACATTTCTTTTGCTTCCCTTGTTGTCATTACCAGGTTCCAGGTATCCAGGTAGTCGCTTTCTGTTTTCTTTAAAATAGCCCTTCCAATATTTTTTCGGAATATAGAACTATCTTTATTTTCAACTAGAAAATGCTGTCTTAATCTTGACCTTAATAGATTTTTACCGGTATGTGTGCCCACCCTAACAATCCTGTCAGCACCATGGGCATATTCACCCTTTTCAAATAGGATATATATACCGTTTAAGGAAATATTGTTATAATCAAATGGGAAGGTAAATCTGGGTAAGCTGTTAAAGATTTTATGTAACTTACTGCATTCAATGCTCATATTATACAGCCTAGGATATTATTTTTTGGTTATGGCATTTTTTAGAAATGATAACTGCCTGCCTATGGTAAGCCCCTTTAGTGGTATTTCATAATTTTTTATTTCTTTTACAAGAAACATCCTGTAATTTTTACCGGCAAGAAATATGAATACATCTTTCTTAAGATCTGTCTTACCCTTTAGGTCGCTTAAGACCTTTTCTGCCCATTTCCTTATTTCATTTCTAGATTTTGTATTTAGTGTTTCATTATATGGCTCTATCCCATCATCCGGACTCAAAAGGCCATATTTGGCAGAAAGTATAAAGATCTTATCCGGATTTAATGATTCAGCATACCTATAGTTATACCTAAATAGGGTGCTTGTATATAAATCCTTTGCTTTTGCCGGGTGATCCAGTTTCTGGCTCACACAGGATATTAGAACAATTTTTAACATAATAAATTAATCATTCTTCGCTGAAATAATCTGTGTCTATCTTTTTTATGGCATAATTTGTCTCATCTGATACCCCTATGGAATTTTCGATCATAAAGTCAACCAGCTGCTCACCATCTATTAAAATTACCTTGGAGCTTACCTGGGAAGCAAACTCAGTTGCTTCTTTCGAGAAATTAGAAGTTGTTATGAATACTCCCTTTCTGGCCTTCTGTCCTTCCAGCGCCCCCACAAATTTCTGGATTTCCGGTCTGCTTACTACACCCTCCCACTTCTTTGCCTGTATATAGATAACATCCAGGCCTAGTTTATCCTCTTTTATTATCCCATCTATGACGCAATCACCACTTTTACCAATAACTTTTGCTGCATCCCTCCTGGTGCCTCCATATCCCATTTTAACAAGTAGGTCAACCACAAGATGCTCGAAAAACTTTGGACTTGATTCCTTTACTTTTTGGAGAAGTTCATTGCCAAGATTTCTTTTATGCCAGCCATGTCAGCCACATCGTCTTTTGTTATAAGCACCAATAAATCATTAATACCTAATTGATTTTTGTGTTTTTTAAGCTGCTCTTTATTAACTGAAGCAGCAACCTTGCTTTCTATGTAAATTGAATGGACTGACGATTTTATCTGGGCATCAGGGCGGCTTTTTGCCCTTGATACCTGAAGAAGGTACTGAGGCTTGCTTTTGTATTTAAAATCCAGGTCAAAGTATTTCAGGAAATGGTTAAGCAGGCTACTACTTGAATTTTCCAGGCAGTTTATGAAAGCTTTGGTGGTATTATCCTCTACCTGAATGTCATAGATAATATCCTCATCATTTCTCTTGGATGGGCCTCTATAGTAGTAGAAGATATTCTTATGGGGATCGTACGGCATAAATAATAAAATAACTAAAAAAATATTATTTACCAGTATTATATAGCTATATAACAAATTCACAAAGGTATTTTAAAGTGATAAAATCTTTCTATAATATTTTAGTCCACCTTATTTGACATGAAAGATTCCTCAGAAATAATACTAAGCCCTGAACACAGGAAAAAGCTTGAAAAGCTTGAGTCCTCAAAAACCGAGCTGGCCAGTCTTATCTCAGAAAGGGACCATCTTGAAAATACTGTAAGAAAAAACCTGGAAGCCCTATATGTCACCAAAATCGGTATAAATGAATACGATCAGTTTAAAATCGAATGTGAGGTGGCAAGACTTAAAAGGAAAATAGAGCTTTTCCAGAAAATGATAAATCATGGAGAAAAATTTGATGCAGCTAAAATCGATAACCAGCTGGATGAAGAATACAAAAAATGGGAAAGGCAGATGTCGGATATGCTTGATGACATTGAAAGAAGTAAAAAACGCCTAGGATCTCTTATGAGCAAGGAAGATAGCATTGAACTTCATAATACCTACAGGTTCCTGGTTAAAAAGTTGCATCCGGATGTAGTAACCAGGCAAACGGAAAAATCAAAGATGCTGTGGAACAGGACAATTGAGGCATACGAAAGAAATGACCTGGAGGAGCTTAAGGCCTTAAAACTTCTGGTTGATGATATAAAAGAGCCTGATGAAACTACGGCCGCTTCCAGTATTGACAGGAATATAGAATCGGTCAAGGAAAAGGTTTTTAGTCTTATGGAATATATAAAAAAGATAAAAAGCGAGTTTCCCTTTACCATAGAAGACAGTATCACTGATGAAAAATGGGTCACAGATAAAAATGCCAGTATATTTAAAAAGATAGAAGCTCTTAAGGATAAAAAAGCCAAGATGGAAGCCATAATAGATGAACTCATCTTAAAGAACATGGAAGCCCCTGACTCAGATGCTGTAAATTAGGAGAATATTAATTGAATAAAGATGTAACAAAACTTGATCCCAAAATGCTTGAAATACTAAGGGCCCTCCAGAATGGAAAATCACTTCCCAAGCCCTTCTGCAGTGATACCCTGGTTTTAAAAACATATATTGCAGGAACCCAGTATTCCAGCGCCAAAAAGATTGCTGGCTCCATAAAGGAAGGAAATTATCTAATATTCCAGAGAGAAGCAAAGAATCCCAATGATAATATGGCCATAAAAATAATGGACCTTGACAAGAATAAACTGGGGTATGTCCCCAGGGCTAAAAATGAGGTCATCTCAAATCTTATGGATGCAGGTAAGACTATATTTGGAATTATTGATAAAAAAGACTGGTCTGAAGATTACTTGAGACTGGATATAAGTATTTACCTAAGAGAACTATAAATTTTTTAAAGAAAAGCATCTTATGGGTAGCTATGGGAAAGCAGCAGTTGAAGCTATAGATCTGATTAGATCCACAAGTATTAGCCCTAACCAGGCATGGGATATAGCAACGGGTAATGAATTTGGTAAAGGTACCAGTTCACAAAAAAAGGGCTGTCCCAAAGGAGCATTCCTGGGCTTATGCGAGAATGGTATGATAAAGGATGTCCCCATTGGAAATTACACATCAAGTCTTGATAACAAGAGGTATGCTGTAAAAGCAGTAAGGCTACTTACTGAGAAACCAGAATTATCATATAATGAAGACAGGCTCTGGGATGAAGTTACCGGTGGCAAATCCGTAAGGCAAAACCACCAGCTTGATGTGGTATTGTCCCTTTGGAATAGGGGTTATATTAATACCAAAACATAAGGACGGCAAATGGAAGATAACATATGGCATGAAATAAAAACTTTTCTGCAGAATAATCCAAAGCTAAATTTACTTTCTCCTCTGGCTAATTCCCAGATATTTGAAGTAACAGAAATTACAGATGATTTTATAAGGATCCGATTTCAGGAATCCAAAGGAACTTTAAAAATCGAAAAAAGAAGATTTTTATCTGCCTATAGCATGCTTGAAGAAAAAAGGGGTATATGGGTGGAACTTGGTGCCAGCAGGATCAATACCAGGCCAAACACTTTGGAAGGAAGAATAAAGCTGGAGTTTAACGGTAAATTAAATGGTCTATCTACAGTTTCATGGATAGCAGCAATTTTAGTTAAAGTTTTTAATAATATTAAATTTAATTATGAAGCTAAGGGGCAGGCATTAATTATGCTTAGCTAGAAAATATTTTTACCTATATAAGATAATCCTTAATTCTAAGAAATAGGAGGCTTTTGCATGAATACTGAAAATATACAAATGGAAACCCTGGAGGAGATTATTTCACCAGAAGAAGAAAATGGCAAATACACATTTTCCAAAAAATCAGTTCTCACAAAACAGGTTGATCCAGAACTAGAATCACTATTTGGAAAATATAAAAGGGGCAAACTGATTCTGCAGCCAGATTTTCAGAGACAATTTGTTTGGGATTCATCCAAATCCAGCAGATTGATTGAATCAACCCTTCTGGATATACCCCTGCCTGTAATATACCTATCTGAGGAGTCTGACGGAAAGGAAACAGTAATTGACGGCCAGCAACGCTTAACTGCATTTTTTTCTTTTTTTGATGGCAAGTTTCCCGATGGTAGGGATTTCCGCTTATCGGGCCTAAGGGTATTTGATGAACTTAACAGGAAAAGATTCAAGGAGCTTCCTGACAGTATCCAGGATAAAATAAGATATTATGAAATAAGGACAATAACTTTTCTTAAAGATTCAGATCCTGAACTAAAATTCGAAGTTTTTGAAAGACTTAATACAGGTGCAGTATCATTAAATAATCAAGAATTAAGAAATTGTATTTACAGGGGAAAGTATAATTCCATCCTCAAGGAACTGGCAGATAATACAGATTTCAGATATATTTTGGGACTTAAAGGTCCTGATAAAAGAATGAAGGATATTGAGTTTGTATTAAGGTTTGCCGCCTTTTATCATTTCACTTACCTAAACTATAAGCCTCCCATCAGGACCTTTTTAAACAATGACATGGAAAGATTCAAAAACATATCAGAAAAGGAAACGGAAGAATTAAAGAAAGCATTTAAAAATTCAGTAGGCATAATAAGGTCAATGTTTGATAAGAATGCTTTTAAAAGGTTCTACATTGGAAAGGAAAATGATCATGACGGATACTGGGAGCCCCGTACATTTAATGCTTCCCTGTATGACGTATTGATGTGGACTTTTGCTGATAAAGATAAAAATATGATTATGAGAAACCTTGACGCCATAAGGGAAGCTTTCATTGATCTTATGAGTAATGATCAGGAATTTGTTGATGCAATAGAGATTGCTACAAGCAATATCCAGGCTGTCAATAAAAGATTTGATAAGTGGAGACTGGTACTGGAAGATATCTTAAAAAATGAATCTAAACAGCCGCGTTGTTTTACCCTTGAATTTAAAAATAAGTTATTTGAAAAGAATCCAACCTGCAGTATCTGCAACCAAAGAATACATAATATTGATGATGCCGCAGTAGACCATATAGAACAATACTGGATGGGTGGTAAAACAATAGATGAAAATGCCAGACTGACACACAGATACTGTAATTGGTCGAGAGATCGCAAAGAGAAACAACTTTTCTAGTAAAAACTAGATTATTTTATTTTTTTATAAAATTACAAACAAGTTTTACAATAGCTGTAACCATCGTTTTTCCTGTTACCTTCAAGCCATTCTTCTGCTTCATTTATGGTATCAAAACAGTAGGTCCATTCCGCGCTTCTAGGAGTCATCCTACTTAGATGATTACAACTTGCCCTGTGAAGCTTGTTAAACTCTTCCTGATTCCAATTGTTAACTGTACCAAAATCGTTGTAGATAAATCCTCTTCCTGACTTTATGATATCTTCAAGTTCTTTCCAACTGTTTATTTTCATAATCCATCCTCCCCTATTTTTTTATATATTACCAATAGCGTTTCTCCAGATACGACAAAAGGGATCTGCTGTCGATAATCCCTGTACAGGGCTCCAGTAATTCTTCCGGAGAGATGTGCTTATATTTCCCGGGATCCTTTAGTACTTTGCTCCAGGCGTCTGAAATGTTATCTCCCTTAAGCTTTTCCGAGGTTATATTATTTAAAAGTTCCTCATTTTCATTGGGAATCACATGTATATGGCAGTAGTCGCTGCAGTAGTGGTCCATGTTTTCTGTAAGCTTCCATGCCAGAAGAGTCTGCCTCATCATCTGGTAGAAAGGCTCGAAATAGTATGCTCTTACGTCCGTGTTTTTAAATGGCGAGGAGCCGTCTTTTATCATAGGGTCATATATTTCCGCCCTGGGTTCAATATATTTGTCTTCCCTGTGGTAGTATTCCGTATATTTCCATTCAATAAGGAAAATTTTCCTTTTGCCCTTCCCGTATCTTCCAATCATAGCTGCATCTATGGATGTACAGTTGGCACCCCTTTCCCAGGACTTTTCCCCCAGATAGTCTTTGCACCCTATAAACTCAAATTCCACATAACCATCATCAACTAACAGGGCTTCAACTATTCTGCTGTCTACTCCCGAAAGGACTGCAGTGGCAAGATCCTTTCTCTGCCTAAGATAATAAAGGTGGTTTACACAGGCTATCTGTGAAGACAGGAGATGACCGGTAGGCCCCTCTTCTTCCCCCAGCCACCAAGGTATCTTGTTTTTCTTAAAATATAATAGTACGTCTTCCCTTATGCCTTCCCAGAGGTTAAGCCCCGGGTCACTCAGGACAAAATCCCGCTTTTTTCCAAAGAATTTTCCACTTCCCGGATCCCTGAATAGAGAGTCTCTAATTTCTATGGCTTTTTCCCTTTGTTTTTCTCTGTGTTTCATAAAATCTCATTTATCCTTAAATATCTTTTCTTAATTCTTCCAATCTCTCAAGTATTCCAACGATTTGGCCTGATTTTATCATATGGCCGAAATGTCCATCACAGAATCTGTCCTTTCTTATATGGAGGGTAAGAAGTTTTCTTAAGGTATCAAAGTCAACTTGCCCTAAAAGCTTTGGATTTTCATAATATTCCATTGCCTTGTCCTGAAAGCTACCCCAGTCAAAGAAATAGACTATGTTACGAGTATAAACCACCTCCAGGAATTTATTCACCTCTTCAGAATACCTGTAGGGATAGAATAGATCCTTTTTATCAATGGTATAAAATACATTACTCTTATCTTTAAAATAGGGCAGGAATTCAAGCATGGCATCAATATCTTCTATTTCCAGACTATCACTCAAGGCAGGCCTTTCAATTTGTTTTCCATTAAATATATATCCATTATAGTATTTTATCCTTTGGGGAAATAGCTGTTTTTTACGGGTGGAAAGAGCAGCCTCTATCCCATAGCTACATCATTCCAGGCCATCATAGGGCTTGTGTTGTATAGCAATAAGTGATCCATAAAAATAATAATCTTTATAAAAAATATTTTTCTTTCCAGGGGGGAGGGGGGGTCAAATCCCTACAGGGTAATGCCTTAGAGACCGGGCGGCAGTCGTCTTCTATAACGTGCGAATTAGATTAAAATGATGCATTGGCCAAAAAAGTGCCCGAAAAACCCATGAATACTGGGTTTTTGACCTAAAAAACATGACTGAAATAGGGGGATTTTTCCATGAAATAAGGTGAAATTTAAGAAATGCCACGAATTAGTTAAAAATGATGAAGTGCTGCTGATCGGCCTGGTTGGGCTTTATCAGCCAGTGTATTTGAAGGGATAGCTGAAATCTTTTCTTATGAAATGCTGTCAGCCCTGTGGGTAGTTGATGCCTGCCACAGGGCTGACATAATTTAAGAGGGGTAGTGCCTGGTTTGCCTGTGGTCTACCTGAAAAACTCCTCCAGGGGATCATCTGTTTCAGGCGGAGGAAGGTTTATCCTGGACCTGGAAGACGGGGTAAGGCCGAATTCAGATAGAAATGATTTAAGGAGTTTCAGGCAGTCACGGGACATGGCAAACTCCGGTATTGCCTTTACACCGCTCCTGCTGTTTTTTTCAGTATAGCCTTTTTTATCTATTACTTTTTCCAGGTCCTTGTACCTGGCATAAAGGGAGCATATTGCAGCCAGGGCTATCTCATCTGCTTCTGTAAGTACCCCCATATTCTCAAGCATGGGGGCAAGTTTGTCCCAAATCTTTTTAGCCTTACCTGAAAGCCATTCAGGGCGGTCAGGTGTTATGGGAAGGGGTTTTGGTTCATTTTCATTTAATTTCCTGCAGCCTGGATTACCCTCAAGAATCTTTAGGGCTGTAGGTTTCGGCTTTCTTCCGGGAGTAACCATAGTTGTCACCTCTTATGTTTAGCTGAAATTACTTATGTCTTTCTCGTTGAGCATGCAGTATTAGATATTCAGGAGTATAGGGGGTAAGGTCCCTGCAGGGTAATATCTTAAAGACCGGGCGGCAGTCGTCTTATATATTTCGGGAAATTGCCAGGGGGGGCGGGTACCATTTAAAACAATAGCAGATTCTACCTTGAAAACCGGTCCCACGATGGAACCGGTTTCTTACTTACTGCATTTACCTGTCTATAACTAAAACTTGTAACATGATGTTACCGGTTTTTGTTGATCTTTTATATCTCAAGCGGTCACATCGTGTTACCGTTTTAGTATCAGCTGTTTTTAAGAAATCCTGGTACAGTATCTATCCCCTTCCTATAAAGAATACAATTGTAACATCATGTGATAATTGGGTAGTAAAAGTCTTTAAAATCAATTCTTTTGTGAGTATACAACGATTGCATGGTGCAACCCCGCAAATGGGGTAAGGAAATCATTTACTATCCTCCATTGGACCATTTAAATATACGATTATCCGTATTATGGCTCCCCCGTATATGTCTATGGCACTTCTTTTGCCAATATGGAGCAACCTGGTTATCTCATAGAAGGTATGTCCCGAATGCCGCAGGGCAAGGACCACCTTTTCATCAAGATCCAGGATAGAAATGGCCCTGGCAATATCAGCCTTTAAGGCGCTCATGCCCTCAAATCCCCAATTCCTCCCCCCTATCCTTATTACCTGACTTTCATATTCCCCTGTCATGGCTCCGGAAAAATAATAGTCAAGTAGACACAGGAGAAGCCTTCTGCCATAGAAGAACCTGCAGGTCACCGGCCTCTGGTGTAGCTACCGGCTCTACTACCCTTCCTCTGAATATGCACCGCATTCCTATGCCTGTAGAAGCTGTCTATAAGCCTCTGGTGAATCTCTTTGAACCTTTCCGGGTTTTTGAAATCATACCCCATCCTCTTTAGCCTCACCTGTACCATGTCAGCCCTTTCACTGGTGGTGGGAAATCCGTTAGAGAGAAAATATGCATCTATGGGTATCCATCTCTTATTTTGCATGGAGCCTTCCTTTCGGTCTTTTTTCCATGAGCATCTTAAGTTCATATGTGGTCATGGAACTTGATGAAATAACAGCAGGCTTTTTTGTAGCCTCCTCAAGGCCTTTTCCTGATAGCTTTGTAAGTACATAAAGAGACCTTCTGTCAAGTAAGGCCTCAAGGGGATACAGCCTTTCTTTAATCTTCATGATCTTTGCCTACCCTTCATGATTTTTAATATGCATATTGCCCTTTTTATTTTTCTCCTTATACCAGCTGCAGAAGGGATAGTCCGGTACTTTAATCCTTCCAACCATACTGCAGCTTGACACCCTTTTACCCTGCCTGAAGTGGGAGCAGTTCTGGCACAGCCTTTTATTTTTTGTTATAACTTTGGGCATCTATACCATCCAAATTTCTTCGCCGTTATTATCAGACCCCTGGCTTTTTAAAAACTCTGTCTCTATCTGTTCCGCCTCCTTTTTCTCCTGGTTGTTTTCATCCTTTAAATTTTCAATCCTTACCTTGAGATATCCCTTAAGGTCGCAGAGCTCCTCTATTGATAGAGCCATGGGATCATCCTTTCCGTACTGCTCCCGGGCCAGGCGGCCCAGCTGGGCCTTTTCCATCAAAAGCTTCTCCCTCAGGCTGTTTATCTCCTTAAGAAGCGTTTTCCTTTGACTGTCATCATCTTTTTCCTTCACCTCCCCTGTTTCCGTATCAACATCCATTGCCGGCAGTTCCTCAGCTGAGGTAAGGCCCACATTAAGGGTTCTTCCCAGGGCGATATTTACAGACCTTGTCTGGGCCATCCTGGAAAGGGCGCCCCTTACGGTGGAGGTGGTATTGTGGGGGCAGGCATCAGCTTCGGCATAGTATTTACTTCCGTCTTTCATAACTACGGTAGTGCCGTATACAAAGGTGTATTCACTGTCACCGGGGGCAAGCTCTACCATATTCTTATATACCTTTTTCTGGTTCCAGAGATCCTGGGGCACCTCTCCTGCGGTTCTGTAGGCATTTCCCGTATTATCCCTGTATCCTTTATGGACCTGCCTTACGCATCCACGGTCCCTGCATCTAACTACCTTTACCTCTTTTGATATTATCTTTTTTAGCTTCCTCTTGTGGGCAAGGTCTATTAGCCCCTGGTGCACTATATATGGCTTTCCTCCGAGCGATATTACAAAGGCAGGGTTTACATCATCAGGGAGGCCGTAGAGCTTCTTTACAAGTGTTATCTCCTCATCTTCAAGCTGAACCAGCCTCAGTGGCTGGTCCGGCCTCCCCTGTGGCAGGTAATATGAATTGTCCTTTCTTATAAGTTTTGCTTTTACGTTCATTATGGTTCCTTTCATCCTTTAATCTTTTTCCTTAAGTTATATATTTGAAGGCAGTGGTAAAATAGCTTCCAGTTCTCCTCCATCCTGCTGCACAGCCTGTCTTCAAACCCCTCATCATTACTTCTTCCTATGCGGAGAATCCTTACCCTTTGAACCTCATATCCGTTTTCTATAAGGAGCTTTCTGTAGGCTGCCACCTGGTAGACCATCTCCGGATATATGGCCTTTGAGGTCTTAAAGTCTATAAGGGTAGGCTTTCCATCAAGGTCCCCATAGCAGTCAATGGTTCCCCCGAACTGGTGGTCTTCCGATACCAGGGGCTCCTCCACCAGTATGGGTGTAATCCTGTTTGACCTCTCCCACTCAAAAAACGATATAAGGCAGTTTTCTGCCTTATCAATATCAGCTCCTGAGTATTCTGATAGATCCTGCTTCTTTCCGCTCAAGTGTTCCAGTATCATAAGGTGGGCAATGGTACCAATATCAGCCATACTGTCCCTGTATTTGGTACAGTCTATTCCCTTTAGTCCCAGGTTATTGGCCCAGGGAATAAGGGCAGGCTTGTTTAGTACTGAGAGTATGGTGGTTACCCCGGGGATCATCTTACCATTTTTGTTTTTGTATCTAATGTGTGCTCTTGCCTTTGCGGGTGCTTTTTCCTCTTTCATGAACCTTGCCTTTCACAAATTAGTCAACTTTGTTAGCAAATTACTAACACTCATACTAGTATTAGTTAAATAGCTAATAAAAAATAGCCTCCGTCCCTTAAGGGATCACCAAGGCTATTAAGCCGTTTTTATGGCACTGCCGACCAGGGCATGCTTGCCATTGATTAATTTATCAATAAGTGTAGCTATTTACATACACTTTCACTAGTGTAACCTTACTTTGGATTGTAGCACTGTTTTAAATGCATAGTCAACCATAAATTTAAAAAAAATTTTGTTTTGTTTTTTGGCTCTTTTTTTGTATAATAACCAGTACTATGAACACAAACATAAGTGAAAGTAAAGGCTATTCCAACCTGGATTTTGCCCGGGCGCTTCTTGAGCTTAAGAATGCTTCGGGACTGTCCTATATGAAGATTGCAGTAAAGGCAGGGGTATCTGATACCTACCTTGTAAATATAGTCCAGGGCAAAAACCTTGCCCCCAATGATGAGAACATAAGAAAGATTGCCGGGGCACTGAATGTAAAACCTGAGTACTTCAAGGAATACAGGCAGAGGAGGCTGGCTGAAAAGCTTGATACCCTGAACTTTCATAAGACAAACTACAGGGTTGCCCTCTCTGAAGCCGAAGCTAATTATCTTAAGAAAATAATTGATGATCATTTTGCCGCCAAGAAGAAGAAAAAGAATAAATAGTTATCCGGTCTTAAAATACTGCTGCTCCGGTTCGGTCTTTCTTTCAGTCCTGCCTGCAGCTTCCGGCTTTGCCGGACTTTCTGCCACATTGTAGAACCTGGTATACCTTGCCTTAAAGTCCAGTAGGAATCTTCCCAGGGGGCCACTCCTGTTTTTTAATATGGCTGCCTCTATCTGGCACTGGTGCCTTATGTAGTCATAGTCTCCCCTCCTGGAGAGCGCCACCACTACATCTGCATCCTGCTCAATTGCTCCCGATTCCCTTAAGTCCGACAGTGTTGGTTTCCTGGACTCCCCCACATTTCTGTTAAACTGGGAAAGGGCAACTACCGCCACATTTGATTCTGCTGCTGCCTGCTTTAATCCCCGGGCTACAGATGCCACCCTCTGTTCCCGGTTATCCCCATCAGCCGATGCTACAAGCTGCATATAGTCAACTACCACAAGATCCAGGTCATGTTTGTAGCTTTCCTCCCTTACCCTTGCCTTTATATCCTCTATGGAAGCTGTCATGGACCTGTAGTAGTAGATACTGCTTTTTCCTATCATATCCTGGGCCTTTTTAATTTTTTCCCTGTGTATATCGACTTTGCCGCTTTCAAGGTCCCTTCCGTCTACTTCACAGGATATGGAGGTAATCTTTTTGTAGATCTCAAACCAGTCTTCCTCCAGGGAGAAAAGAAGACAGGAAAAGCCATCTCCGGCAGCATGGCTGAGGATGTTTAAGGCAAAAGAGCTTTTACCCACAGAGGTCCTGGCGGCAATTACATAGAGCTTTCCCTTCTGCAGCCCGGAAAGGCAGCGGTCAAGCTTCTCAAATCCGGTAGCCATCCCCACCACGCCTCCGTCGGAATTGCCCCTCCTTTGAAGGTCCCGGTTAAAATCTTCGGTATAATCTGATAGTTTAACTATCCTTTTATCCCCGCATGTGGCTATGGCCTTCTCAATTCTACCCCTTACCCAGGCCCTGAGCTTTTCCATATCCTCCCTTCTCTCCTCCTCTATTCTTACAAATATGTCATATGCTGCCCTTTTTATGGCCCTAAGCTGGCTCAGCTTTTTTACCAGCTTTCCGTAGTGGGGTCCCTGGGCTGCTGCGGGACAGGAGGAGATCAAGGTATGGACATAAAGGCCCTTTTTGTCCCCTGGTATCTTATCATCGCCCTTGAGGCTATCTGCCAGGGTTACCCCGTCTATGGGCTCCCCGGTAATATGCATGGCAGATATTACAAGAAATGTTATCTGGTGCGCCTCGCTGTAGAAATCTTCGGGCTCAAGCATTGATATGATTTCCGCTCTGGCCCTTTCCGATGTTATCATAGCCCCCAGGGCCGCCCTTTCCACCTCAAGGTTGTGGGGGGAGAGTTTTTTTGGTTTTGCGCCTACAGCCATTCTGGATCATTTCCTTCCTCTCTATTGTTTTCATACATTCCCAGGTACTTTTCCACCTGGAGGTCGTTTTTAAATATCTGCTCCAGGGAGTTGTATCCTCCTTTCATATGCCAGGCTGATCTCGCCACACCCAGTATGGCCATCTTTAGCTCGTCTGCCTTCCATTTTTTAAGCCGGGCAGCAATCATGGCCTTCCTCCTTTCATCCCATATCCTTATCTTCTTAATGTTCTTTGAGTAGCATATCCTTATATCTTCTATTTGCCCTTCTAATAGAGGAGAACCCCTTTTCTTTTGTAAGTTTTCTTTATTTTCTTTTGTAGTTACCTTATGAGGTAATAGTTCCGTTACCTTATGAGGTAACAGGGTATTACCTCTACAGGTACTAGTACCTCCTGAGGTAATAGCATCCAATTGCCAGTCCCCCACATTGGAGTTTACTGAGTATGAGTTTACCGGTCCCGGCCGGGATATCTTTATTATTTTTTTGTCCTCCAGGCTAAGAAGTGCCCGTCCTATATGGCGCCGGGAAATACCGGTGGCATCCTCAAACTGGGTATATGAAATGGCATCCTCATTTTTTCCCCAGCCGAATGTCTTTCTCATGATATATAGGAGGATCCTGGTCTCATATGAGGTTAGCTTTATCCTGGTAAGTACCTCCATCACCTCATTGGGGATCCTTGTATAACAGCCTTTTTTATCTTCATTTTCCATGGTATCTTCCCTGCCTTCTACTTTACATTGTGTACCAGGGCCTTAAGGTCCCTTATGGCATTTACAAAGCGGCTGGCAGGCACCTCTTCCTCGTTACTATAGAAGCGGGCTATCATCTGCTGAAGCTTTCCTGAATCCTCAAAGAAAAAGACTAAAATGCTCCCCCTTCTTTCGGTACGGATAAGTCTTATATCCCTGGCCTTAAGGAAGCAGGCCAGGTAGAAGTCCCTGGTGGAAAACATACCGGTTTTCATGTTCATTTCAGATCTCCCTTCATGCTGATTTTTGTGGCAAATAAAAAAGGACCCGGGGGCTGACGGATCCCATAAATTTATGTATTTTTGCCTGTTTTAAGGGCTAAACAGACCTTGGCAGGTAAGTATATTATTCTGCCAGGTAGAAAAAATTTCTACATTTGTTTTACAAAAGCACCCCTCATCGGCTATAATGATAGTTGTATAAAAAGCCCACTATACGGGCTTGTTATAGGCACGGCATGAAGGATTTTAAGAGGCGGGTCTATTAGCAGGAACGGCTTAATTTTTGTGGGGTCAGCCTGTAAGCCGAG
>JAFGDA010000180.1 GCA_016932375.1 Actinomycetota bacterium
GACTGACTGCAGAGTTTATAGCAAAAAGGATCATAGAAAGGTACAGGAAAATATCAGGCAGGTGAAATACATTAATGAATTGAACAATGTTTGGATTAAATTATTTTTATCATATTTTATGGTTCTGCCAGGAGGAAAAGAAGGAATATCGGACCAAAAAAATCAAATTTGCAAAATTTACTAAAAACAAAATAGATTTAAGAATAATGGTTTCTACCCGTTTTATGTTTTTAATTAAGGAAAGGAAGTGTATGTAAAAATGAAACTGGCAAACAGAATGAACAGACTGGGAACTGAAAATGCATTTGTTGTTCTTGCAGAGGTAAACAGACTTCTTTCTCAGGGTAAAGATATCGTATCCTTTTGTATAGGAGAACCTGATTTTGATACTCCGGAGAATATAAAGAAAGCAGCTATAAAGGCTATACGGGATGGCTATACCCACTACGGGCCATCCGCAGGGCTGCCTGAATTACGCCAGGAGATAGCAGATTATATATCCAGGACACGCATGATTGATATAAAACCTGGAGAAGTAGTGATAACCCCGGGAGGAAAACCCATAATATATCATTCACTGCATGCATTAATTGAGGAAGGGGATGAGGTTATATATCCGAATCCAGGTTTTCCCATATATGAATCTGTAATAAACTTTGTAGGGGCAAAACCCGTTCCCGCCCCACTTCTTGAAAAAAAGGGCTTTTCAATCGATACGGAACATTTAAAAAATATTGTTAAAAAAAATACAAAAATGATTATAATCAACTCGCCCCAGAACCCTACTGGAGGGATACTTTCGGAAAGCGATCTTGAGGAAATAGCCTCGATTGCGAAAGAAAATGACCTCTGGGTGCTATCGGATGAAATATACTCAAGAATAATCTATGATGGCAGATTTAGGTCTATTTCTTCAATAGATGGGATGAAGGAAAGGACAATAATCCTTGAAGGTTTTTCAAAGACATATGCAATGACGGGCTGGAGAATAGGATATGGAGTAATGCCTGCTTATCTTGCAGAGAAAGTTGCCCAGCTTGAAACCAATTGCGAGTCATGCACAGCAACTTTTACACAGATGGCAGCATTAGAAGCTTACAGGGGTCCCCAGAATGATACCGAAAAGATGGTTGAGGAGTTCAGGGCAAGAAGAGACCTGGTAGTAGATGGTTTAAACGATATAAAAGGTATTTCCTGCCTCAGACCCGGGGGAAGCTTTTATGTCTTTCCAAATGTAACTAAAGTCTGCAGAAATATGGGATTTGGCTCTTCGAAAGAATTCCAGGAGTACCTGCTGTACAATTACGGAGTAGCTGTCCTGCCAAGGACTTCCTTCGGGGTAAAAAATGAGGGTGAGGACCAGGAATACATAAGACTTTCCTATGCTACATCAAGGGAAAATATCATGATAGGACTAAAAAAAATAAGGGATGCTGTTAAAAGAGGAAGATAAATAATGCGAAAGGAATGGCCGTAAATGAATAAAACCCCTTTGCATGATGAACATGTAAAGCTTGGAGCCAGCATGATTGAGTTCGGCGGCTGGTCGATGCCTCTTAACTACAGGGAAGGGATAACTTATGAGCACCTGGCTGTAAGAAAGGTTGCCGGACTATTCGATATATCCCATATGGGGAGGTTTATAATATCCGGGAAAGGATGCCTTGAATTCCTCCAGCATATCCTTACAAATAATGCTGCTGCTCTTGAAGTGGGCCAGAGCCATTACACAATTTTATCCGATGAGGAAGGCTCGGCAATCGATGATACTTACCTGTACAGGTTTTATCCGGACAGGTTCCTGCTTGTGGTGAATGCTTCAAACACTGAAAAGGATAAAGCGCATCTTCTTGATATATCAAAAAAATTCAAAGATGTAAAAATAGAAGATATGACAGGCAGCCTTTCCATGCTGAGTCTGCAGGGGCCAAAATCAAAGGGGATACTACTTTCTGTCATTTCCTCCGGCAGTCTTCCTGAACCCCTGAAAAACGAGTTAAGTATCGCAAAAATCGGAAACGTTGAGGTGCTTATTGCACGGACAGGCTATACTGGGGAACCTATAGGATTCGAACTTTTTCTGGACAGTAAAGAAGTAGCAGATATCTGGACCCTCCTTATAAGCAGGGGATCGGTACCGGTGGGGCTGGGAGCAAGAGATACCCTGAGGCTTGAAGCAGGGCTGCCCCTCTATGGGCATGAGCTGGGGGTTAACCTGCAGGGTGTAAGGATGCCCGTATTTGCTTCTCCGCAATCCCGTCTGGCTGTAAGCTTTTCTCCGCTTAAGGGTAGTTATATAGGAAGAAAGGTTTTAAAGGGGCAGTTTGAAGCATTAAGGAAGATACTTGATAAGGATTTTTCATCCATAGAAGCGCTTCCTTCGATGATCATGCAGCTTGAGCTTATAGAAAAAGGGATAGCCAGGCCGGGTGATAGGGTATATTTTAACGGAGATGAGGCCGGTTATATAACAAGCGGGACAGTTGTCCCGTACTGGATTCCGGAAGATGCAGGGGGCTGGAGGGAGATAACGGGAGATTCCGCAGTAAGGTCAATAGCCCTGGCACTTCTTGATTCCAGGAGATGGGAGCAGGATGTGGTTGAAGTCGAGGTAAGGGGTAAAAGGATAAAGGCTGTCATAATGCCCTACGTATTGAGGGCGGAAGCCCCGCCCCATGCTTATCCTATAACTTCAAAGGATATACTGGAAGAGAAAGAGAAAAAGGCAAAGGGAGCAAACTTGCCTGAAAAGATGGAAATACTTATCAGCAAGGCGCTTGAAAATACGAGATGGAGGCAGAAAGAATGCATCAACCTCATACCATCGGAAATGACCCCATCTAAGGTTGTAAAAATGCTGTCTATTATGGACCCTGTGGGCAGGTATGCGGAACACAAGAAGCTCAAGGCATATGCTGATCTTGAAGCATTTTATTACCAGGGAACGGATTTCATTTCCCATGTCGAAGAGCTTTTAAAAGATGAAATGAAAAGTTATTTGGGTTGCAGCCAGGTTGAGACCAGGACCATTTCGGGGCAGATGGCAAATACTGCTGTTTTTTCAGCCCTTGTCGATTTTATAAACCGCGCTGACAGGAAGTCCGAACCCAGAAGGATTCGCCAGGTTTTAAACCACCATATAATAAAAGGAGGCCACTTAAGCGCCCAGCCTATGGGGGCACTTAAGGATTTCGTGGCAATAGACCC
>JAFGDA010000181.1 GCA_016932375.1 Actinomycetota bacterium
GGGTTTGCGCTGCCCGCGACAAGAGGAAATATAAAGCAGATGGAACTGGTAAAGAAAGCAGTCCAGAAAGTGGAAGCAAAAAATATTGAAGAAGCTACCAGGCTGGCGGCAAGTCTTGAAGGTTTAGAGATTGTCTTTACGGTGAAGACCGGGGAAGAAGGTAAATTGTATGGTTCAGTAACGAATAAAGATATTGCCGAAAAAATACTGGCTGAAAAAAATATAGAGATCGACCGCAAAAAGATAGACCTTGAAGAGCATATAAAGGAATTGGGAGAATATATTGTGGAGCTGAAGCTTTACAGGGAAGTGAAAGCGGGCCTGAAGGTCAGGGTAGAGCCGGATGAGGAATCAAGGGAGCTTATCGAAGCCCATAGAAAGAAGGAAGAAGGTCCTGAGGCAGAAGCTTCAGGAGAACTGGAAAAAGATGACATGGGAAAAGGCGGGGACACAGGCAGGGAGGAAGAAGAGGCTAAAGAAGATAAAAAAGAGAAAACGAAAGACAAGCCTGCAGAGAAGGAACCAACCGGAGAACCTGAAGAAAAATCCGGTATTGTAAATAAAGGTGATACAGGAGATGATTAACCTGGCGGGCCCGGCTCCCGGGCAGTATTTATGATTTTTGTAATTTATTATTTTGTAATCCATGCAGGATAGTATCAGGAAAAACAGCAGTTCAGCGCCTAAAAGCAGGCCGGTGCCCCTGGACACCAGCAAACTTGAGCGTATACCCCCATATAACCTTGAAGCAGAGGAATCACTTCTTGGTTCAATGCTGATATCCAAAAATGCGATTTCAGATATTGTTGAGATAATAAAGGCTGATGATTTCTACCGTAAATCAAACCAGGAAATATTTACCGGAATCCTTGAAATGTATTCGAAGGGTGAGCCTGCTGACCCGATTACAATTGCCGACCATTTGAAAAAGAAGGGGCTTCTTGAAGAATCTGGGGGAAAGACGTATATACACTCACTTATCAGCAATATACCCCTTACGGCAAATTCCGCTTATTATGCCGACATAGTAAAAAACCATTCCATAATGCGGAAGCTTATATATGCAGCGACTGAAATAGCGACCATGGGTTATGAAATCCCCGATGACCTGGGTTCTGCTGTAGACCGTGCACAGGAGCTCATATTCTCCATATACCAGGATCTAAACCAGGGTTCAAGGAAACAGGTTGTTTCTGTAATGAAGGATATAGTCTCTGAAGTATATGAACAGGCAGAAATACTTCATGAAGCGGGGTTGGATATATCAGGGATCCCCACCGGCTATATTGATTTTGATCACAAGTCTTCCGGTTTGCAGAAATCCGACCTTATAGTAATTGCTGCCAGGCCGGGGATGGGGAAAACGGCTTTTGTCCTCGGGATGGCAAAGAATATAGCAATAAAACAAAAAACGCCCATTGCTGTTTTTTCGCTTGAGATGTCGAAGCACCAGGTTGCACAGAGGCTTCTCAGTTCCGAGTCCCGTATTGACCTCCAGAGACTCAGGGACGGGAAAATAAGGGAAAACGAGTGGACCAGGCTGGCAGGCGCTGTCGGTAAACTTGCCGAGTGCAAAATATATGTAGATGATACAGCATTCCTTACAGTAATGGATTTGCGGTCGAGGGCCAGGATGATGGCAAGCAAGTACGGGATACAGCTCCTGATCGTTGATTATCTTCAGCTGATGCAGTCGACAAGCAATTACAGGGGAAACAAGGTGCTTGAAATAACCGAAATATCCCAGAACTTAAAAAGCATAGCAAAAGAACTTAACATCCCGGTGGTAGCTGTTTCCCAGCTGTCAAGGGAAGTTGAAAAAAGGGATAATAAAAGACCGGTCCTTGCAGATTTAAGGGAGTCCGGGTCCATAGAACAGGATGCCGACCTGGTTACTTTTATTTACAGGCCGGAATACTATGATGAAAATGCTAAAGACAGGGGTGAGGCTGAATTGATCATTGCCAAGCACAGAAATGGTCCCACAGGCAAAGTAAAGCTGCAGTTTGACCAGAGGTATGCATTATTTTCCAATTTATCAGGGCCTTACCATACAGAAAAAAGAGGTGAAGAAAATGTCTAGTACAGTGATAGTAGGTTCGCAATGGGGTGATGAAGGGAAAGGGCGGATCGTGGATCTCCTTTCAGGCCAGGTTGATATGGTTGTAAGGTTCCAGGGGGGCGATAATGCCGGGCATACGGTAGTAAAGGGAAAAGATATATTCAAACTCCATTTCATACCCTCCGGTATCCTTTATCCCGATGTCACCTGTGTTATCGGGGATGGAGTGGTGCTTAATCCGGAAGGCCTGATAAGCGAACTGGATGATATGAAGAGCAAAAATATAAAGGTGGACAATCTTAAAATAAGCTGTAAGGCTCACCTGGTCATGCCTTATCACATAATGCTTGATAAGGCAGATGAACACCGACTCGGGAAATCGATGATAGGGACTACCCACAAGGGCATAGGACCGGTATATTCAGATAAATCTGCCCGGTCAGGGATCAGGACCCAGGACCTGCAGGATCTCAAGATATTCAGGACCAAACTTGAAGAAGAGCTGAAATTCAAGAATGCAATTATAGAGAAAATATATAAAATGGAACCACTGGATCCTGGAGAGATATTCAACAGGTACAGGGATTATGCAAAAAGGATAGGGAAATATATAACCGATACCTCACTGCTTATAAACCAGTTCCTTAACCTTAACAGGCGGGTATTGTTTGAAGGTGCACAGGGAGTTATGCTCGATATAGATCACGGCACCTATCCATACGTAACTTCTTCTTCCACTACGGCCGGAGGCGTTTGTACCGGCGCTGGTGTGGGACCGGGAAGGCTGGATGAAGTAATAGGGGTTGTTAAGGCATATACCACGAGAGTCGGTTCGGGCCCCTTCCCTACCGAAATAAAGGATGGGACAGGCGATTATCTCAGGGAAAAAGGAAATGAATTTGGTACAACTACCGGAAGACCAAGAAGATGCGGCTGGCTGGATGCGGTTATCCTGAGGTATTCTGCTATGCTGAATTATATGGACAGTATGGCTATTACCAAGATTGATGTACTTTCAGGCATTAATCCCATAAAGATATGTACAGGTTATGAATATGAGGGAAAAAGGTTTTACGACCTCCCCTGCCACCAGACCATACTGCATAAGTGTACCCCCATCTATGAAGAAGTTGGGGGATGGAATGAAGACATCAGCGGAGTGAAGGATTTCGAGGGGCTTCCGGCTGCGACAAAAAAATATATTAAAAGGATAGAAGAGCTGGTAAAAGTTCCTGTTTCCATGATCAGCGTAGGCCCTGAGAGGAGCCAGGTAATAATCATAGACAGCAGCGTCAAAAAGAGGCTGTTTGACAGGGATAAAAGGTCCACACTTATTGTATAAATAGAGATGCCCTTTCAGTGTGGATAAATTAAAAAATAACAGGGTTTTATAAATAACATAGATACATACCGGGCGGAATGAAGCTAAGATAAAATGCAAAAGGAGTACGATGAGGATAATGGTAATAGGAAGCGGGGGCAGGGAACACGCCCTTGCATGGAAAATATCCCGTAGCAGTATCGTTGACCGCATATTCTGTATACCGGGCAATGCCGGTATGTCCCTTATAGCAGATTGTGTAGATATGGGCATAAAGAAAGACGATTTTCCCAAACTTGCAAATTTTGCAAAAAAGAACCGGGTGGACCTCACAGTCGTAGGGCCGGAAGCACCCCTTGTTGAAGGTATTTCTGATTTTTTCAATGGTGAAGGCCTTAATGTATTCGGTCCCGGCTCCCGGGGGGCAATGCTTGAAGGAAGCAAGGTATTCACAAGGCGTCTTCTTTCAAAATACGGCATCCCAATTGCTGATGGACTTGTTTTTGAAAGAGACAGGCTGGAAGAAGCATTGGGATATCTTCAGTCAATCAGGGAATATCCTGTGGTAGTAAAGGCCGACGGTCTTGCTGCAGGAAAAGGTGTGATAATTGCCGGTGATATCAAGGAGGCCATCTCGGCAGTAGAGGACTGCTTTGTAAGGAGGATATTCGGGAATGCCGGGGATTCTATTATAATTGAAGAATTTCTTGAAGGTTTTGAAGTATCCATATTATGCCTTTATGATGGAGACACCATAATCCCGATGGCCCTTGCCCAGGATTATAAAAGGATATTTGATGGAGATGAAGGCAAAAATACCGGTGGTATGGGAAGTTACAGTCCGGTTCCTGAAGTTCCTGCAGATATTTACAGGGCGGCTCTCAAAGACATAATTTATCCTACTGCACGGGCCCTGGCCCAGGAGGGGATCAAGTACCGCGGCATACTTTATGCCGGGATCCTGATAAGTAACGGCAAACCCTTTCTTCTCGAATACAACTGCCGTTTTGGTGATCCGGAGACACAGGCTGTGCTGCCAAGACTTAAAGAGGATATTGTGCCACTTCTAATCCGGTGTTCTGAAGGTAACCTGCCCGGAAGGGAGCTTCAATGGCATGGTGACAGATGTGTATGTGTCGTAATGGCTTCAAAGGGTTACCCGGAAAGTTCTTCAAAAGGTGATGTTATCGAAGGCCTGGGCAGTTTTTCCATGCAGGAGGATTTAATGATATTCCATGCTGGTACAAAAAAAGTTGCAGGAAATATTGTTACAAATGGCGGAAGGGTCTTAGGGGTTGCAGGCCTTGACTCTTCATTCAACCGGGCCAGGGAAAAAGTATATTCGGCTGTGGAGAGGATAAGATTTTCAGGCATGCAATACAGGAAGGATATAGCCATGAAAGCAGGGAAGGCAGAGGAGGTCTATCAATGACAGATAAAATGAAAAAGGTGGCCGTTGTAATGGGAAGCATATCAGACGAGCCGGTTATGAAACAGGCTATCGTCACACTTAAGGATTTTGGGATAGAATGTGAAGTTTCCATATTATCAGCCCACAGGATGCCCCATAAGACAGGGCAATTTGCATCAAATCTTAAAAATAGCGGGATAGAAGTAGTAATCGCAGGTGCAGGCAAAGCAGCACACCTTGCAGGGGTAATAGCTTCCTATACCACTGTCCCTGTAATAGGGGTTCCCATTAAATCCCCTGATCTCGGGGGCATGGATTCCCTGCTGTCCATGGTACAGATGCCTTCTGACGTCCCGGTAGCATGTATGGCAATTAACGGATCCAAAAATGCTGCTATTTTTGCGCTGCAGATACTTGCCTTGAAATATGAGGATTTACGGGAAAAGCTTGAGAATTTCAAAAAGAACCTGGAATATTAAAAAAATATTAAATCTTTCCTGCGGCTGTTAAAATACGACTGCTTTTCTGGTATGATTCTCACCGGAAATAAATGATTTAGGAAAAATTTTATTAAAGCAGAAGCTCTAAATAACGGAAAATTTCTTTTTCAATAAAAATCAGTTTTGCAGGAGAATAGGCTGTACATGGGGAAACCTGGAAAAATAGAAGTCAGGGATTACGGATTTTACTATGGGGACAATATGGTATTGTCCGGAATAAGCTTAGATATCCCCGGGAACGCAATCACTGCTTTTATCGGTCCTTCAGGCTGCGGAAAGTCTACCCTGCTCAGGACTTTTAACAGGATGAACGACCTGCTGCCCAATACCAGGATGGTGGGAAGTATAAGGATAGATGGAATTGACATATACAGGGACAATGTAGATGTAGTAGAGCTGCGAAGAAGGATTGGAATGGTATTCCAGAGGCCCAATCCTTTTCCTAAGAGTATTTATGAAAACATAGCCTATGGCCCAAAATTGCACAAAAAACATTCAAAAAGGGAACTTGATGATATTGTAGAGTACAGTCTTAAAAAAGCGGCTCTCTGGGATGAGGTAAAGCAAAAACTGGATAAAAGCGCGCTTGATCTTTCCGGCGGACAGCAGCAGAGGTTGTGTATTGCCCGCGTACTTGCAGTGGATTCAGAAATAATACTTATGGATGAACCTGCTTCTGCTCTCGACCCCATTTCCACACAAAAAATCGAGGACCTCATAGATCAGCTAAAAGAAAACTATACAATAATCATAGTTACCCATAACATGCAGCAGGCTGCAAGGGTATCACAGAAAACCGCCTTTCTTCTAACTGAAGAAATAGGTACCCCTGCTGCACTCATTGAATATGATGACACCAATAAAATATTTACAAACCCCCGGGACAGTAGAACGGAAGATTATATTACGGGGAGATTCGGTTAACTGCAATTAACAAGAAACATATATTATCACACCGCTGCTTTGGATGTTCTTATTTGCTTTGACATCTAAAAGACCATACAATATAATACCTCAATTAAATAATTAAAGATTTGGTAAAAATTGACATATTTAAGTTATTTTTAATTGCAGTAACCAGGCAGTTAAAAGGGAAGGGTCATAAATGAAGGAGTACCGTCTTACCAGGGAAGGCCTAAATAAGCTTCTAAAAGAAAAAGAAGAGCTCATAAACGTTAAAAGGAAGGAAATAGCAGAAAGGCTTAAAGAAGCCAAGGAGAGGTCAGGAGACCTTTCTGAAAATACGGAATATGAGTATGCTAAAAATGAACAGGCTTTCATAGAAGGCAGGATAGAACAGATTGACGATATCCTGGATAACCACGTAATTATAGAAGAAAATAAACAAAAGGGTGTAATAGATATTGGTTCTACGGTTGTGGTAAAAGATTTAAGTACGGGAAAGCAGAAAAAATTCATGATTGTAAGTTCTGTAGAATCAGATCCTGAAAACAACAAAATATCTGATGAATCACCGATGGGCAGGGCTCTTGTTAACAGGGAGACCGGAGATGAAGTAACAATAAAAACCCCCAAAAAAACTTTCGGGCTAAAGGTTGTCAAAATAGAATAACCTTTCTTTAAATCATATTACTGGTATTATTTGGTAATGAAGATAATGCAATTTACCCGGGACAACATGGAATTTATAAAAAACAACAGTCTTTTTAAAAAGTGTATATGTTATGAATGATAAGGATAACAGCAGGATTCACAACCAGGATAAACTGATACAGGAAAAATATGAATACTACGCAGAAACTGAAGAACCTCCCGGCGAGGCTAAAGGTATTCGCCTCGAAAAGATCAGGAACCTGAGGGCAAGAGGGATAGAAATATATGGAAGCAGATATGAAAAAAATATCAACATCAGTGATATAAGGGAAAAGTATTGCAACCTAACTCAAGGGGAACCTGCAGGCCAGGACTACAGGGTGGCAGGAAGGGTGATGATATTCAGGAAACACGGAAAGGCCACCTTTTGTGACCTTAAGGACAGCACGGGAAAAATTCAATTATATGTCAGCCTGAAAAATATAGGTGATAAGCCTTATGAGGAGTTTTCCGGCCTGGATATAGGTGACTGGATAGGAGTAGAAGGCGGTGTATTTGTAACCAGGACCGGGGAACTTTCCATAAATGTAAATTCATTTGAACTGCTAAGTAAGGCTATTCGCGTACTTCCAGAAAAATGGCACGGGTTAAAGGATAAGGAACTAAGATACAGGCAGAGATACCTGGATTTTACAGTGAACCCCGATGTAATGGAAGTTTTCAGGACAAGAATAAAAGCCATAAATGCGTTGAGGGAGTTTTTAAACGGCAGGGGTTTCCTTGAAGTAGAGACGCCAATGCTCCAGCCTATTCCAGGTGGGGCTGCCGCCCGGCCCTTCATCACGCATCATAATGCCCTTGACCTTGAGCTCTACCTCAGGATAGCACCGGAGCTTTACTTAAAAAGATTGATAATAGGGGGTTTTGAGAAAGTATATGAATTAAACAGGAGCTTCAGGAATGAGGGAATATCCCACAAGCATAATCCCGAGTTCACCATGGTTGAATTCTATCAGGCTTTCTGTGACTACAGGGACATGATGGATCTTACCGAAGAATTAATAAAATTCATTGCAAGTAAGACAGCTGGCACGATGGAGCTTTCTTACAGGGGAAAAAAGATATGCCTGGACGGCAGATGGAAAAGATATACGATGCTCGGGGCTATTGAAAAATTTGGAAATATAAAGATTGATTTTGAAACCGGCATGGAGGATCTACTGGGAATTTCAGGCAACCTCGGGATACAGGTAAACAGGGATTCAGGGAAAGGAAAAATAATAAACGAAATATTTGAATCAGTTGTGGAGCCTTTGCTTATACAGCCGACTTTTATCATGGATTATCCAATAGAGATATCCCCTCTTGCCAAAAAGCACCCTGAAAATGAGAACCTGACAGAAAGGTTTGAGCTTTTCATTGGCGGGGAGGAGATTGCAAATGCATTTTCCGAGCTGATTGATCCCGCAGAGCAGCTCAAAAGGTTCCGCTTCCAGGTAAAAAGCAGCGACGAAGAAGAAAGAATCACAGGTAAAATTGACACGGACTTTCTTAAGGCAATGGAATATGGGATGCCCCCTACAGGTGGGGAAGGAATTGGGATAGACCGGCTGGTGATGATTCTTACTGACAGTAATTCAATAAGGGATGTTATCCTTTTCCCCCTATTGAGGCCGGAAGAATAATAAGTTATCATAGTTATCTGAGTGATTTTATATGAAGTGCGATTTTTGTAAGAGAAATGATGCCACGATCCACCTGATAAGGGTGCAGAACGATAAAATAGAAAAGGTAAATATCTGTGAGGAGTGTGCCCGGGACTTCTCTTTTTTTTCTGAAAAAGATTTTTACAGGGATCTTACCAGCATACTTTTTAAGATATTCAGTGTCGAGGCCAGGGAACAGGGTATGAATGTTAGCAGGAAAAAAGTGTTTAAAAACCTGAAATTTTCCAGTAATTCGGCATGTCCTTTTTGCGGGGTAGACCTGAAGAACGTAAAAAAAATGGGGATGCTGGGCTGCCCCCATTGCTATCAGGAATTTAAAGAGGTACTTCTTCCGGTAATAAAAAAGTTGCATGACCGGATTGAATACAGGGGCAAAGTCCCCTCTACAACATCCTACAGGTTAAAGCTTGAAAAGAGCCTGAGAGACCTGAGGAGCCAGCTTAAAAAAGAAATAATTGTAGAAAATTTTGAAAAAGCGGCCATAATCAGGGATGAAATAAAACAGCTGGAGAAAAATATCTATGAATAGCGGGGATTTATTCCAGCCGGAAATAGAGCCTCCGGAAGAGGGACCATCCGGAGCCGGTAATATAATCCTTGCCATCAGGGTAACTCTTATAAGAAATCTTTTAAACCATTGTTTTCCTGCCTTCAGCAAGTTGAGAGAAAAATATGCTGTTTTAAATATAATAAGGGAGGCTTTCGACAGAAGTAAAATCCTGAGGGGTTACCAGTGTTTTGATCTTTCAAGCATAAAAAGGGAACAGAGGGACCTGTTTTTTGCCGACTACCTGATAGATCCTGAAGCAGGAAAAAAAACAAAAGGCAGGGCACTACTTTTGCACCCTAAAACAGGAATCTACAAAAAGGCAAATTCGGTGATTATTAATCATGAAGACCATTTAAAAATTCAGTGTGCCATGGAGGGTATAAATATAAGCGGGGCCTATGAGGAGGTACTGGCTGTAGAAAGAGAGCTTGAGCCAGGCCTCGAATTTGCTTTTGACAGGGAACTTGGATATCTTACAGCTGATCCTGCAAACCTGGGGACAGCGCTTGGCATATCCCTGATGGTTCATTTGCCGGCACTTGCCATAAGTCCGGGTGTATCAGAGTTTATAAATAACCTTAACAATATCGGCTGCTCTATCAGGGGATATTATAGTGAAAGCCAGGAAGTCACAGGGAACCTTTTTTTGGTAAACAGCTTGAAATCACTCGGCCGAAGTGAAGAAGAGATAGTTGAAGAAATGCATGCAATCTGTTTAAATATACTTGAAGATGAGCAAAATGCGAGAAAAAAATTAGAGCAAAATGACCTGCTGGGGATAAAGGATAATATATACAGGTCTTTTGGTTTGCTGAAATATGCAAGGATATTGTCGTATGAAGAAGCATTTGAATTGCTTTCACTGATACGTCTTGGCCTGGATACGGGCATAATAGGAAGCGTTAACGGTTTTAATTTTTACAGGCTTATAAATATGATAAGCGATGCACGAATAATCTCGGATTATGAGATGAGCGACAATATTGACGAAGATGTAATTGATATGAAAAGGGCCGGCATTATAAGGGAAAAAATATTAAAAAAAGGAACCGATCTGGATGTTTGAGAGATTTACAGAGAGAGCCCGCAGGGTAATAGTTAAAGCGCAGGACGAAGCAAGGTTTTTGAAACAGAATTATATCGGGACAGAACACCTTTTACTGGGGCTCATAGATGAAAAGGAAGGTATTGCTTCCAGGGTGTTCCAGGAACTTGGAATATCTTTTGAAAGTATCCGTGGCGCCATCAGGGATGTAGTCATAGAAGGCACCTCTGAATCATATGAACATATCCCGTTTACACCGAGGGCAAAGAAAGTTCTGGAGCTGTCTTTGAGGGAAGCGCTGCAGATGGGGCATAACTATATTGGTACAGAACATCTCCTGCTGGGGCTTCTGCGCGAGGGAGAAGGAGTAGCGGCAAGGGTGCTTAACAGCCTCGGGGTGACGCTTGACAATGTCAAGGAAAAAGTCAGGGAGATCCTGAACAAACAATCCTACTATTCAGAACCTGAAAGCCAGGCGCCTGCAAGGATGCCCAAGCAGACACTCAAGATGTTGAACCAGTATGGGCGGGAGCTTACCCGATTAGCTATGGATGGAAAACTTGACCCCGTTATCGGCAGGAAGAAGGAAATTGAAAGAGTTATCCAGATTCTATCGAGGAGGACCAAAAACAACCCGATTTTAATTGGTGAATCGGGGGTAGGAAAAACTGCCATTGTTGAAGGGCTTGCCCAGTTCATAATATCCAGGAAAATTCCTTCAAACCTATCCGAAAAAAGGATATTTGCCCTGGACCTCGGTGCGCTGGTAGCAGGTTCAAGATACCGTGGGGATTTTGAGGAGAGGCTGAAAAAAGTACTGGCAGAAATCAAGGATAACGGAGACATAATATTGTTTATAGATGAAGTGCATACCCTTGTGGGTGCGGGAGCAGCAGAAGGAGCAATTGATGCCGCAAGTATATTGAAACCCATGCTGGCACGGGGTGAGATACAGACAATAGGTGCTACAACCATCAATGAATACCGTAAATATGTAGAAAAGGACAAGGCGCTTGAACGGAGATTCCAGCCTATTTTTGTTGATGAGCCTAACGTTTATGAAACCATTGATATACTTAAAGGGTTAAAGGCAAGATATGAGGCATTTCATGGACTGATTATTACTGAAGAAGCCATTATTTCAGCAGCAAAACTTTCACAGAGATACATAAGTGACAGGTTTCTTCCTGATAAGGCCATAGACCTTGTGGATGAAGCCTGTTCAAGGGTAAGGGTAAGGACCCTTACTGCTCCGCCCGACCTTAAGGAGATGGAATCAAAAATAACTTCTATCAATAGTGAGAAAGCCGAGGCAATAAAAGCCCAGGACTTTGAGAAGGCAGCCCGGCTCCGAGATAAAGAAAAAAAGATGATAAGGGAAAAGAGGGAAATAGAAGAGATAAACACAAGGACCAGGAAATCCAAAAAAGAAATTGTAGATGAAAGTGAAATAGCCGAAGTTCTTTCCAGCTGGACTGGTGTACCCGTATATAAATTGACATCAAGTGAATCATCCAAATTGATGAATATGGAAAAGGAACTTCACAAGAGAGTAGTGGGCCAGGATGCAGCTATTAACACTGTATCAAAGGCAATTAGAAGAACCCGTTCGGGGTTAAAGGATCCAAGGAGGCCAATAGGATCGTTCATGTTCCTGGGGCCGTCAGGTGTGGGTAAGACAGAGCTTGCCAAAACCATTGCCGAATTTTTATTTGATAAAGAGGAGGCTTTGATACAGGTAGATATGTCCGAATACATGGAGAAACACTCTGTTTCCAAGCTCGTGGGCTCCCCTCCGGGATACGTGGGATATGACGAAGGCGGGCAGCTAACCGAACTGGTGAGAAGGAAACCATACAGTGTTATACTCCTGGATGAGATTGAAAAAGCCCACCCGGATGTTTTTAATATTTTGCTGCAGATATTTGAAGATGGACATCTTACGGATTCACAGGGAAAGAGGGTAGATTTTAAGAATACAGTAATAATCATGACTTCAAACCTTGGTGCAAGGGAGATACATAAAAATACCCCACTCGGATTCAAGAAGATAGATACAGAAGACCTCTCTTATGAAGAAATAAAAGAAAAGGTGATGAGTGAACTTAAAAAAGCTTTCCGTCCGGAGTTCTTAAACAGGGTGGATGAAGTCATTGTATTCCATAAACTCACGAGAGACCAGATATTTAATATAATGGATCTCATGATGTCAAGAATACAGCAGCAGCTTGAACTTCAGGGGATCATGATAGAGCTTAAAAAAAGTGCGAAGGACCTGCTTCTGGAAAAAGGATATAATCCGTCAATGGGTGCAAGGCCCATGAGGAGAGCTATACAGAATCTTGTTGAGGACCCGATCTCGGAGAGGATAATAAATGGACGCATAAAATCCGGCCAGAAGGTAATAGTTTCATCGGCCGGTGGTGAAATGCAGTTTGAAGTAAAAAAGCTGAGCAGCAGCAGTGCGTTAAAAGTATAGCCTTAATATATTTTTTTTATTTTGACATTGTAAAGATATGTACCCGCATACGGGGGGTATCTTTAACTAAAATTCTTTGGTGTTTTTGAGGGCGTATTTTTAAAATGAACAAGAAAAACGAGGAACTGTTACAGATTTGTATTAAAAAAGTAGCGCCGGGAACAGAGCTGCGAATGGGTATAGAATATATACTGCAGGGAAAGACCGGAGGCCTGATTGTGGTAGGTGACTCGGAAGAAGTCCTGAAAATGGTAAATGGTGGTTTTTATATAGGATGCAGTTTTTCCCCGGCCAAGTTTTATGAGCTTGCAAAGATGGACGGAGCCATAATATTGAGTACTGACGGTAGGAGGATATTATATGCAAACACGCATCTTTTCCCGAATCCTGATATAAAGACTTCCGAGACGGGGACACGGCACCGTACTGCAGAAAGGGTAGCAAAACAAACCGATACACTTGTAATATCCATTTCCCAGAAAAGGGATGTGGTTACAATCTATAAGGGAAATATCAGGTATATGCTGGAAGAGCCGAGAGTAGTGCTGTCAAAAGCCAACCAGGCACTTCAGACACTGGAAAAATACAAGGAAGGCCTTGATGAGCTTATATTTAACCTTACAGTAAGGGAATTAGAGGACTTTGTAGCTCTTTTTGATGTGGCAAATGTGCTCCAGAGATCAATCATAGTCCAAAAAACTGAAAAAGAGGCAAAAAGGTACATCTATGAGCTGGGGGCAGATGGAAGGCTCCTTTCCATGCAGATTGAAGAACTTATGGCCAATGTTAACAGGGATTTTGAAAATATAATAAATGATTACCAGCAAAACCAGCTTGATGACAGTAAGCTCGAGATGGCAGATATAAGGGAAAAGACCCAGTCATTAAGCGCAGACGATCTTCTGGATCTTTCAAAAATTACAAGAATCCTTGGTTTCAAAACAGAGGGAAACCTCAGGGAAACCGGGGTCCACCCGAGGGGATTCAGGATACTATCCGATGTAAGGCGCCTTCCGCAATCAGTTATTGCCAACCTTATAGGTAAATTTGGGAATTTAAAAAATATCCTTGATGCAAACATAGAAGAACTTTCCGAAGTTGCAGGCATGGGAAAGATCAGGGCAAACGCCCTTTATGACCGTCTTAAAAAATATTCTGAATATTATCTGTACAACGAACCATATAACAGGGGAGGATTCATACCCGGGATAAGAGCTTGAATTGCCTTTCAGTTGAAAAAAGCTGAAAGTTTAGGGATTTTTCCCGATTTTAAAAATATTCCTCACAGAGAGAATACCGGTAGTGTCAAATTATGAATGTAGCGATTATTACAGCAGCCGGGAAAGGGACCAGGCTTAAAAGTAACATCAGCAAACAGTTCTTAAATATTTATGGAAAACCAATACTGGCTCACACCATAAGCATATTCCAGAAGACGCAGAAAATAGACGAGATATATATCTCTGTCCCCCATGGCTATGTTGAGTCCTGCCAGAAGGACATAATTGATAAATATTCTTTTTCAAAAGTTAAGGGCCTTGTAGTGGGCGGTAGTCACCGCCAGGAATCTGTATATAATGTACTGATAAGGATACCTTCAACAAGTAAAATTGTACTTATCCATGATGGAGTCAGGCCAATAATAACACCTGATGAAATAGAGATGACCATAAACAGGTTGATAAAGGACCATGATGTGGACAACGGTGTCAGGGGAATCATACTTGCTGCTCCTGCGAGGGAAACCATCAAAAGGATTAATGATGATACAACCATAGATGCAACTATTCCAAGGGAGAATGTATGGCATGCCCAGACTCCGCAGACTTTCTTTTACACCGATATACTGGAAGCCCATAGGAAAGCTGCAAAAGAGGGTTTTATCGGAACAGATGACTCAAGTCTCGTAGAGAGAATGGGCTGGAAGGTTAGTGTGGCCAGGGGACGGCATGAAAATATAAAGATTACCACCCCTATTGACCTGTTCCTGGCAGAGCTTATGATAAGTAAAAATGGAAAAACTTAAAGTGAAGGTTAAAACATTAAGGCTTGTTTGGACCTGAAAGCGGGTGTCTGGTAATGCGGATTGGGATCGGTTATGACGTGCACGCCTTCCGGGAGGGAAGGAGATTGATCCTTGGGGGAGTGGAAATAAAATATTGGCTGGGGCTTGAAGGGCATTCTGATGCTGATGTCCTTGTACATGCTGTCATGGATGCAATGCTTGGCGCATGCGGGCTCGGGGATATAGGAGTAAATTTTCCCGATAGTGATATCCAGTATAAAGATATATCGAGCCTGCTTTTGCTTGGCATGGTAAGGAAAAAAATGGAAGCAGCCGGGTATGGTATTGTCAATATTGATTCTGTAATAATTGCCGAGGAGCCAAAATTGGGAAAATACCTGGATTCCATGTGCCGGAATATCGCTAAGGTCCTAAAAATTGACAGCAATAGGGTCAATGTCAAGGCAACAACCACAGAGGGACTCGGGTTCTGCGGAAGAAAAGAGGGAATAGCAGCACAATGCACAGTCCTTCTTGAATAAGTCTTATTATTTATCAAATGGCCTGGCTTGAAGTTATAATGTAAGGCAAATTTTATTTAAGGAAAAAAATGGGACTAATAAGTGAACTTAAGGACCTTTTAAAATCGGCGAGGGAAAGGGATCCTGCAGCCAGGAACGCTTTTGAAGTACTGCTTACATACTCAGGTATACATGCAATCATCAACCACCGTATTGCAAACTGGCTATACCGGCACAGGATACCTTTTTTTCCAAGGATGATTTCCCAGTGCTCGCGTTTCCTGACAGGTATAGAGATACATCCCGGGGCTACAATAGGGAAAGGTTTATTCATCGATCACGGTATGGGGGTCGTAATAGGTGAAACATCTGAAATTGGTAACAATGTGACCATATTCCAGGGTGTTACCCTGGGTGGAACGGGAAAGGAACAGGGCAAGCGGCACCCTACGATTGGTAATAACGTAGTGATTTCTGCGGGTTCGAAGGTACTTGGTTCAATAACAATCGGCAATAATGTGATAATCGGTTCAGGGGCCGTAGTAATAAAATCTGTTCCTGATGATTGCACAGTTGTAGGAGTGCCTGGAAGGATAGTCAGGATAGGCGGAGAAAAAGTCCTTTCGGATGAATTCCACAGGATGCAGCTCCCCGACCCGGTAAGCGAAATATTATCGGATTGCTGTGCACGGATTGACTTTCTTGAAAAAGAGATAAAAAAATATAATGACGGGGATAAATCCAGCAAAAAAGACAGAAACCGGGAAGAAAGATAAATGACAGGCTTATCCTGCGGCCAGGGTAATAGGCCCGTATAGAAAAGAAGGTAATGCTTTAGAAAGGATATTCATTTTGAAGGTTTATAACACCCTGAAAAGGAAAAAGGAGGAATTCAGGCCGCTCCATGAAGGAATGGTCAATATGTATGTATGCGGGCCTACGGTTTATAACTATATTTCCATTGGTAATGCAAGGCCTGTAGTTGTTTTCAATATGGCCAGGAATTACCTGGAGTTTATTGGTTACAAAGTCAATTATGTACAGAATATAACGGATATAGAGGATAAGATTATAAAAAAGGCCAACGAAGAGGGGCTTGATTACAGGGAGATAACAGCCCGTTACATAGATGCGTTCCTTGAGGATATAAGGGACCTTGAAGTCGGGGGTTTTTCAGCCATGCCGAAGGCCACGGAGATGATAGCCGAAATAATAGATATCATAGGCAGAATCATGCAAAACGGGTATGCATACAGGATAAGAGGTAATGTATATTTTGATGTGGGTAAATTCCCCCGTTATGGAAGGCTGTCGGGACAGAAGATAGAAGAGATGAAAGGTACAGGGGAAAGTGATTTTGAGAAAAGGAACCCAATAGATTTTGCATTATGGAAGGAAGCAAAAGAGGGAGAGCCCTGGTGGGATAGCCCCTGGGGGAAGGGCAGGCCGGGCTGGCATATAGAATGCTCCGCTATGGCCACAAAGCTTCTCAGCCATACAATAGATATCCATGGTGGTGGTATCGACCTTGTTTTTCCGCACCATGAAAATGAGATTGCCCAGTCAGAGGCTGCATTCGAGGAAAGCGGTGATTTCGTCCGGTACTGGATGCATAACGGAATGATAGAGGTAAAAGACGAAAAGATTTCCAAATCATTGGGGCTTAAAGAAGACTGGATATTAAAAAACCTCCTTAAAAAATATTCTCCCAATGTGATAAAGCTGTATATGCTCTCGACGCATTACCGCAGTCCTCTTGAATTCAGCAGGGATAAGCTTGAAGAGGCAAAAAAGTCCCTTGAAAAAATAACCAACACACTGAAGAATATAAGGTTTCTTAAAGAAGAAAGTACTGAAAACGGCTACGCAGTAAGTTCCGGTGAAATGGTCCTTAATAAAGCTCTCAGCAAGTTCGAGGAAGATTTCAGCATGTCTATGGATAATGACTTCAACTCGGCCGGAGCCCTTGCTTCCATTTTTGAATTCATAAGGGAAATAAACAGTATCATCCAGAGCCCGGATTTCAACATATCTTTAGCTTTTTTAAATGAGCTTGATATGGCAGAAAAAGGGATTATAAAGTTATCCTCTGTCCTCGGGATTAATCTTGAAAGGGAACCTGGATTATCAGGACTTAGCATTATGGGGGATAAAGAAGAAAATGTCCCTTCAAAAAAAGAAATAGAAAAGTTGATAGAAGAAAGGGAAGCGGCAAGACAGAAAAGGGATTTCGGAGAAGCTGACCGGATCCGGGAGCATCTTTACTCGAAGGGGATCATCCTTGAAGACAGGAAGGAAGGCACCATCTGGAAATACAGGGAACGGCCGGTATAAGCGTCATACATGTATGATTAATTATAAATTACAGGATTAAGCAGGGTCCGTGAGCAATAAGGAATATTTTGAGTATCTGTTCGGAATAAATGCTTTGAAGATGCTTTTAGAAATAAATTCCGGTAGAAGAAAAATATATGATATTTTGCTTGATTGTGGACGGAAAGAGAACAGAAGATTAAATGACATATTAAGGCTTGCCCGCAGCAAAGGTATAAGCATAAGGGAAATTCCCCCGGCAGATTTTGCCAGGCTTTCAAAAGAAGAATCCAATCCTCAGGGCATATGCGCAAGGGTATCTCCCTATAATTATATGGATCTTTCAGGTTACCTTGAAAATAATATTAACAAACAGAGCCGTATTTTGATACTCGATGGTGTAACTGATGCCGGTAATTTTGGAGCCATAATCAGGAGCTGCAGCGCTTTTGGCTTTGATGGCATCCTGGTGCCAAAAAAGAGGAATGTGCAGTTGACCAGAAGGATTTCAAAAATATCAGCAGGAGCCCTCGAGGGGACCAGGATATTCAGTGTGGGCAATGTTGTCCAGACAATCAGTTGGTTAAAGGAAAGTGGTTTCTGGATTTATGGGACCACTCTTAAAGGGTATGATAAGGTGCAGGATCTCGATACGGCAAAATTTGTTTTTCCCCTTGCCCTGGTACTCGGGAGTGAGGATCGTGGCATGAGCAGGCTTGCAGAAGAAAATTGTGATGTGCTTCTTACAATAAGGATGGCCGGCAATATACAGTCGCTTAATGTATCAATGGCTGCTTCTATTTTTCTTTATGAGATCTGGAAGAAGGCGGATAAAGAGCCCGGGACAGGTAAAGCCTGACCGGGTATTTCTTTTTAATTTTATTTTATTCTATTTTATTATTTCTCCAGCTATCATTGGAATAATCAATTTTTATGGTTTAATATTGTAGCAAAAAGGTAAACAGCAATGAAGAAGATAAAGAATCTTGTAATAGTAGATGGTTACAATTATATATTTAATTCCGCAGGTGATATCGTTTTGTCCCGGCAGGATCTTGCAGGGTTAAGGGATAAGCTTGTATCAGATCTTGTTACATATAAGCACATAAAGGATTGCGATATTATCGTAGTTTTTGATGCAAGGGGCAGCAGGAATCACCTGAGAGGTCTGGAAGAAATAAACATGGTAAGAATTATTTATTCGAGAAGCAGGGAAACAGCCGATTCAGTAATAGAGGAACTGGTCGTTAATGAAAGTTACAAAAGGAAGGTATTTGTAGTTACTTCCGATTACTCCCAGCAGAAGGTTGTTTTCAGGAAAAATACCTATAGAAAATCAGTGAGGGAGTTTGGTCTCGAGATGGATCAGGTTAAAAAAAGGTTGAGCGGAAGGTTAAAGGATTCTGGCATAAAAATGGCCGGTAATTTCTATCCCCTGCAGAAAAGGCTGAGGCCTGAACAGCTGCGAAGGATTCAGGATTTAAGGGAAAAGCAGCCCGGGAAAAATAAGTAGTCCAGGGAATATTACGAAAAACCATGCTGCACCTATTAAACATTCAATAAAAATTTCACAGGCCTAACTATCTTTAATAGTTCTTATTTTTTTAGCTATGTTAGATATATTAAAAAAAGCCAGGAAAAAGATTACTGGATGGGTGAGACCGGCAAACCCGGTAGTAATTTTTATTTCTATAATATTTATTATGTCCATGAGCGGTTGCGGTCTTTTTATTGAATATGAGGATCTCCGCGGGCCGGGAGACAATAGCGGGTCTTTGCTGGATAGCGGGCATCCGGATGCATTTGAAGCCGGGAATGTTAGTACCTGTAAAGTCACGGAGGCGATTGATGGAGATACACTTGTCCTTGAGGGAGGGGAAAGGGTAAGGCTCCTCGGGATAAATGCACCTGAATATGATACATATTTTTACAGGGAAGCAGGGGATGTCCTGAAGCTTCTTGTAGAGGGGAAAGAAGTTGTCCTCGAAAAAGATGTAACTGACAGGGATATGTATGGAAGACTGCTCAGGTATGTATATCTCGGGGAAATATTTGTAAATCTTGAAATGGTAAAAAGAGGCTTCGCCAACTCATTCTCCTGTCCTCCCGATATAAGGTTTGCAGAAGATTTTCTGGAAGCCGAGCGATACTCAAGGGAAAATAACCTTGGTCTGTGGGAAAGGTCAAAAACAGGGAGGGTGAAAATAGATATCCATTATGATGCCCCGGGAAATGACAACGAAAACCTCAATGGTGAATATGTTTTAATTGAAAATAAAAGTGGGACACTTTTAAATACAATGGGCTGGACCGTAAAAGACAGTGCTACGAATGCATTTCAGTTCAACAGTTTTGATTTTGCTTCAGGGACAATAATCCGGCTTTTTTCGGGGGAAGGTATTGAGGGCGAAGGCCTTTTTTACTGGAACAGCCCACGGCCTGTCTGGAACAATGACCACGATACCCTGTACCTCAGGGATAGGAAAGGCCTTCTAATTGATATATATAATTACTGATGGGTTAGACCAGGTAATTATCCAGCTTGAAACAATAAATATGTCCCAATTTAAATAACCTTCCGGGTTGATTCCCTCTCATGCAGGATGCTGGCAGGGTGATTGAGCGCCCTTCGCTCAGGGGATGGTGTGTCACCATATTTAATTAATCAGCAGGACAAATCAATTTTCACTTATAAAATCTGCCAGATAATTATTGTATCAATAATAAAACCATAAAAAATATAAATGTGAAAGGATTGACAAAAATTTTTTATTGTAATAATATGTTACCGTAATCAGTTAACGTAAACATAATTCAATTTTTTAGGGTTGATAGTTATTGATTTCTGTTATAGGGGTTATGAATGTCCATAAAATACATAAAAGTAAATACATTTGTTAATAAATTCCCAATACCCATATGCTTTATAAAATAAGGAAAACTTAAATCTATGTAATACCAGGATCGATCCCTGTTTTATGATTTGGACATAACCTGGACAAAAGAAAGAGAGGTGGCTAAAAAAAGAAAACCTATCAATTATTAAGGAGGGCGGGATTAATATGTAAAAAGCTTAAAAAACATGTGATTAAAAAGTATTTAATAAAGAAAAGGAGTGAAAATGAAAAAACCTATAAAGATTTTAAGTTGCTTTTTAATTTTATTGATGTTTGCATCCTTCGGCATTTTTACAGGGTGCAAGACTGAAGCCGGGGAAGCTGCTGAAGAAGTAGAGGAAGCAGCAGAGGAAGTTGTAGAAGAGGTAGAAGAAGTTGAAGAGGCTGCAGAAGAAGTTGAAGAGGCTGCAGAAGAGGCAGTAGAAGGAAAAGTCACCGTACCGGGGTTGACAGTGCCGGATAGTCCAGTTACCATTTCTTATTGGGAATGGAATGGTGAAACATTTGACCCTTCCTGGAACAGGATGGTTGAAGGATTCAAGGAGATATACCCCAACGTTACCCTTGAAAGAAAGTCAATTGGATATGATACCTATAATGCTGACCTCAAAACTGCTCTTGCAGCTGGAGAGGGTCCTGACCTTATTGCTTGCGAACCTGGTGGTCCGGTTTTGACCTTAATTGAGGCAAATCAGTTACTGGAATTGACAGATATTGTCATGAACGATCCGGAATGGCAGAGCTGGATTGATGCCGGCTTAAAGCTCAAAGATACATGGGTTGGTGATAAAATATACCAGGTACCTATGGATGTGAATATGCTTCCTATCCTTTACTGGAAGGAAATATTTGAGTCAAGAGGCCTGGAAGTTCCGCGCAACATTGATGCGGCTGTAGAAATTGCAGATGAACTGAATTCCGATGGTATAATACCACTGGTTTCAATGTTCGGTGAAATGTGGTCGCAGGTGGATATCTTTGTATATCTTGTAAGAGCTGCCGACCCTGAGGATACCCTGATTGATAAGGCTGTGATAGGAGAGGCATCCTGGGAAGACCCGCTATTTAAGGAAGCACTGCAGGGTTTTGTCACATTGAAGGATGCAGGGGTATTTCCCAATAATGTAATGGAGATGCTGTGGGGAAACTGTCTTGATGCTTTCAATAAAAAAGAAGTAGCTATGGTTTATCCTGTTGGTCAGTTCGGGCTCGGTGCACTTGACCAGGAAGCATTAAAGAATGATGAGTTTGGCTGCATTCCATTCCTGACACTTCATGAGGGAGACAGGGAGATGATAACAGGAGGCGGCTCAGCTATGACAGCTATCAATATAAATAGCCCAAATATTGATACAGCCATTACTTTCCTGAAATTCATGAATAGCCCTGTTGGGCAGGAAGCAGAATTTGATATTTTGAGGACTCCTCCCGGGAGCCTGGTTACCAAAGAGTCGCCAATACCACTATTTACATACCAGACCTGGATGCAGAATAATATGTATGTTGGTTACAGGAGGATAGAGAGTCCAGAACTGTACAAGGGTATTCAGGATGCAGTAGCAAAAGTTATGCTTGGCGATAATATTGATGACGTTCTTGCAGAGCTGGAAGCAATATCCCAGGAAGTAAATGGGTAGAAGCTGTTGTTTGTGAATCATTCTTTTATTACAATGGTGTTATCGGGGAACCAACTTCTCCGATGACACCAGTAATAAACAACTAGTTGGGAACTCTTGCTGAATAAATGAATAGTATTAAAGAAAATAAATTCTGGTTATCGAAATTATTGAATAATGAAAATACGAAGGCATATACATATCTTGGCCTTGCTATTATCTTTTTCCTGGTATTCTTATTATATCCTTTGATATTTTCCCTTATTTTAAGTTTTCATGAGTGGTCCGGTTTTTCACAAAATCCTTTTGAAGAGTTTGTCGGGTTATCACACTATGTTAAGATGTTCCAGGATAAAATCTTTTATACTTCACTGAAAAACACCACAATGTTTGCATTTGTCATACTGATAGGCCAGAATGTGGTGGGTCTATCCCTGGCGCTCTTTTTGTTTTATGGAAAAATAAGGGGGAGTGTCCTGTGGAGGTCTATCATATTTTTCCCTACGCTGCTTTCTTCGGTAATAGTGGGCCTCGTATGGAGAAGGATATTCATGGGAGACGGCCTCCTGAATATAATATGGCAAAATTTTCATCCCGAATCCGAAGGTTTCCTGTACCTCTCGAACAGGATAACTCCTATTTTTGTAGTTATGCTTGTAAACATATGGCAGTGGAGTGGTTATAATATGGTTCTCTACTATGCAGGATTGCAGGGGGTGGATAACGAACTGGTAGAAGCTGCCAAGATCGATGGTGCAACCTGGCTCCAGACCATAAAAAGTGTGGTAATACCCCAGCTCTCCAGGACTATTTCGCTATGTATTATTTTAAATATAATAGGTTCTTTCAAGGGATTTGACCTGATATATATAATAACCGGCGGAGGGCCTGATCATTCTTCGGAAGTTCTGGCTTCCCAGATATATTATGAAAGCTTTTCCATGTTTGGCCCAAACAGGATGGGATATGCCTCAGCTATTGCTGTTGTACTTACCATAATAGTCGTGGTCTTCGCAATTATAAGAATAAGGATTGACAGGAGATTTGAGTGATTTGAGTAAGAAAATTGTTATTGGGATAATTAAATACCTGGTTCTGGTAATCTCTATATCTGCCATATTGTTGCCGTTACTTTATGTAATATCAATTGGCTTCATGCATCACGATGATGTCTATGCGATTTTTCCAAAAATGGGGTTTACCCTGGAGAATATACCTGAAGCTATAAGACAGACGGTTAAATTTGCCCAGATCACTTTTACGAGGACAATGATCAATAGCTTTGTAGTATCTACCGGGTCAATAATAGGAATAATCATAGTATCTATTCTGGCTGCTTATGCATTCAGCGCGTACAACTTCAGGTTCAAGGAACCTATTTTTATAACATTTTTAATCAGTTTCATGATACCGGTACAGGTCCTGTTGATCCCACTATTTGTGCTTATGAAAAACCTTAAACTGCTAAACTCCTACCTGGTCCTGATACTACCTTATATTGCCATCCATTTTCCCATAGCTGTGCTGATCCTGAGGGGGTTTTTCGAGAAGATCCCCATAGAGATAAAGGAGGCAGCAAAAATCGATGGAGCCAGCGATACGAGAATACTCACAAATGTGGTACTTCCCATATCAAAGCCTGCTATCGCCACAGTAATAACCTTTTCCTTTATGATGGTCTGGAATGAGTTCCTTTTTGCACTTGTATTTATAAGGAAGGAACACCTCCAGACCCTTCCAATAGTATTGAACCTGTTGCAGTATAATCCCCACGGCATCGTACATTACGAAGTTTACGGGGCATTTATTTTTCTTTCCCTGATACCTGAGATTATAATCTTTATCTTCTTCCAGAGATGGTTCATAGCCGGGCTGTCTGCTGGTGCTGTTAAGGGTTAAAAAACCTGGAATTATGATAGGTTAAAGATATATTGTTATTTAATCAAGGATAGGCTATTTAAGAGGCTAATCAATCAACAGTAAGAGTGGTTATAA
>JAFGDA010000182.1 GCA_016932375.1 Actinomycetota bacterium
GCAATAGGCCAGGTAATACCTGAATTGAACGGCAAACTAAATGGACTGGCAGTAAGAATACCGGTACCGGTCGGCTCACTGGTTGACCTGGTTGTTGACCTCGAGAAGGATGTTGCAGTGGATGAAGTAAACAATGCTTTCAAGGAAGCCTCGCAGAAGGAGGAATTGAAAGGGATATTGCAGTACACTGAAGATCCCATAGTTTCAACGGATGTGATAGGTAACTCTTATTCATCAATATTTGATGCTGGAGGCACTTACAAACAGGGCAATCTCATCAAGGTCCTTTCCTGGTATGATAATGAATGGGGATATTCGAGCAGGCTTTATGATCTCGTAAAATTCATAATGAAATAAAAATAAAAGAAGAAAAATAAATAACCGGGGTAATTGCCCCGGTTATTTATTGGACAGGGTTTGGTGATAAATATGTTTAATAAAAAGACAGTGGAAGATATGGAACTTACCGGTAAAAGGGTACTTGTAAGGGTTGATTTTAATGTACCACTTGATGATGAACGCAGAATCACAGATGATACCCGGATACAGCTTGCTCTTCCAACAATAAAATATATGATTGGAAAAGGTGCAAAAATTATCCTGATGTCTCATCTTGGAAGACCCAAAGGTGTTCCCGAAGACAGATTCAGGCTGGATCCTGTAGCTGCAAGGTTGTCAGAACTTCTTGGGAAAGAAGTAAAGAAGTTTGATGAAGTCTTTGCTCCCGGGATTAAGGAATATATTTACAGGCAGATGGACAGTGGGGATGTAGTAATGCTTGAAAACCTCAGGTTTGAACCCGGGGAAAAAAGCAATGACCGGTCTTTTTCCGCCAACCTTGCTTCACTCGCTGAAATATATGTGAATGATGCATTTGGGGCTGCGCACAGGGCACATGCATCCGTAGTAGGTGTTGCAGAATTCCTGCCTGCAGTATCAGGTTTTTTGATGAAAAAGGAAATAGAGACCCTGACAGCACTTCTTGAGGAACCCAGTAGGCCTTTTCTTACCGTACTCGGAGGCGCCAAGGTCTCTGATAAGATTTCTGTAATTAAAAACCTATTAAATAAAGTTGACTGCCTTATCCTTGGAGGAGGAATGGCTTATACATTTTTAAAGGCAAGGGGTATGGAAATAGGCAAATCCATATGCGAGGACGACCAGGTTGATTATGCAAGGGACATGATGGCTCTTGCCGTAAGAAATAAAGTGAAAATGCTCCTGCCTGTGGATATCGTTGCAGGAAAAGAATTTGATGAAAATACCGAGAGCAGGATAGTTCCCGTAGAATCAATACCAATAGACTGGATGGGCCTGGATACCGGACCTAAAAGCATAGAGATTTACGAAAAGGAGATATCGGGGGCAGCTGTGATATTCTGGAACGGTCCGCTGGGGGTTTTTGAATGGAAAAAATTTGAAAATGGAACCAAAAATATCGCCAGGGCAATAGCAGGAAGCAATGCCATTACAGTGGCAGGTGGAGGAGACACCCTTGCTGCACTAAAGAAATATGGCCTTTCCTCAAAGATATCCCATGTTTCAAGCGGTGGAGGGGCATCCATGGAGCTGCTTGAAGGCAAAGAGCTGCCGGGGATTGCTGCGTTATCGGATAAATAAACATATTACTTATTTTATAAATCATTCCCTCAGGAATAATAGCGCGAAAGGATTGCTACCATGAGAAAGCCATTTATTGCAGGAAACTGGAAAATGAATATGACTCACATCGAAGCAATTAAATTCATTCAGGAACTCGAATACAATTATGAAAATAAAAATGGATGCGAAGTTGCAGTTTGTCCTCCTGCAACAGCGTTAAGGAGCGTCATAACTGTAATCGAGGATGATAAATTGGAGATAAAAACAGGGGCCCAGAATATGCATCATGAATCAAGCGGGGCTTTCACAGGTGAAATATCCCCGGGGATGTTGAAAGCGCTTGGTGTTGAATATGTTATTATCGGGCACAGTGAGAGACGGCAGTACTTTAATGAAACCAATGGTGATGTAAATAAAAAAGCGGTAGCTGCTTTTAATGAAGGGCTCAAACCAATAATATGCATCGGTGAATCCCTTGAGATAAGAGAAAGCGGCAGGGCGGAAGAGTATGTACTCGGTCAGCTCTCTTCATGTCTTGAAGAACTAAAGGGGGAACTTGTAGGAATGCTGACAATAGCATACGAGCCAATCTGGGCTATAGGGACAGGAAAGACTGCGACTGCAGAGGATGCCAATGAAATGTGCACTTCCATAAGGAAAAAGATAGAAGAACTGTACGGACAGATAATAAGCCAGAAAGTAAGAATACAGTATGGCGGGAGCGTAAAACCATCGAATATCGCAGAATTGATGAATATGCCTGATATAGACGGGGCACTTGTAGGGGGGGCAAGCCTTAAGGTAGCTGATTTCATGGCAATAGTGAATTATTGATCGATTTATTATTTAATCAATACGGCAAATAAAAAAGATAAGGTTTGGGATGTCTTGTAAAAATACAGGTATCAGGAAGCCGGTATGCCTGGTAATACTTGATGGCTGGGGTATTTCCCCGGAAAAAACAGGCAATGCCATAGCCCTGGGTTATACTCCAAATATGGACAGGTTTTTTAAAGTATTCCCCAATACAAAACTGGATGCATCAGGGGAAGCAGTGGGTCTTCCGGAAGGTCAAATGGGAAATTCCGAAGTAGGTCATCTAAATATAGGTGCAGGAAGAGTTGTTTACCAGGAATTTACAAGAATAAATAATGAGATAAAAAATAAGAATTTTTTTAAAAACAGTGTGTTAATTGAAGCAATTGAACATGTTTTAAAAAATAAAAAAAGCCTGCATTTAATGGGGCTGGTTTCCGATGGAGGGGTTCACAGTCACCTGAATCATTTAAAAGCATTAATGGATATGGCCGTAATGAAAGGATTGGATAAAATTTTCATTCATGCTTTCCTGGATGGAAGGGATGTTCCTCCACGGAGCGCTATAACATATTTAAGTGACCTTCAGCAGTATATTGTTAAAAAAGGCCCTGGCGAAATAGCTACAGTCAGCGGCAGGTATTACAGCATGGACAGGGATAACAGGTGGGAAAGAACTGAAAAAAGTTATACCACCATGGTATACCGCAAAGGAAGGATATTTAATTCTGCGGTAGAACTTGTAGAGGATTCATATGCAAATGGAGTGGACGATGAATTTGTCATACCTGCACTTGTAAAAATCAGGAACGAAGAAGGTGGAAAAATCAGTCCGGGTGATTCGATAGTGTTTTTCAATTTCAGGCCAGACCGCGCAAGACAGCTTACAAGGGCATTCATATCAGGTAATTTCACTAAATTTGACAGGGGGCAGAATCCGCCGGAAACACATTTTGTATGCATGACAAGGTATGATAAGGAATTTGAAGTCCCCGTGGCATTTCCGCCACAAAAAATCAAAAATACTCTTGGCGAAGTGGTGTCTGATAATGGTTTAAGGCAGTTAAGGATAGCTGAAACCGAAAAATATGCTCATGTTACATTTTTCCTTAATGGTGGGATTGAAAAACCATATCCCGATGAAGACAGGATACTTATCCCTTCCCCAAAGATCGCAACATATGACCTGAAGCCTGAAATGAGCGCTTACGGCGTTACGGATACTGTTGTAGAAAAGATAAGGGAAAATATATATGATGTTATAATAATTAATTTTGCCAATGCTGACATGGTAGGTCATACCGGTTTTCTAAATGCTGCAATAAAAGCAGTGGAAGCGGTTGATAAATGCGTGGGAAAGGTCGCTGATGAAGTAGAACGTGCTGGAGGGTTGGCGCTCATAACCGCGGATCATGGAAACGCGGAAGAAATGATTTGCCCGGAAAATGGAGCAGTAATTACTGCCCACTCTACCTCTCCGGTACCTTTCATAGTATGTGACAGGAATATGGAAATAAGAAACACAGGCAGGAATTTCAGGCTCAGCGATATTGCCCCGACTGTATTAAAATTACTTGGAATTTCAAAGCCTGCGGAAATGACCGGTGAATCAATAATAGAGTGTGATACGGATTTATTGGAAAGCAAACATTGAAACCTGCAGCTATCCGGCTGATTTATAAGAAGTTAATATCCCCGGTAAATATTGAATTAGCAAAAAAATATTGACGGTGATATTATTAATCCAGGGTTTTATGGTGAAAAATTATCCAGAA
>JAFGDA010000183.1 GCA_016932375.1 Actinomycetota bacterium
ATATGTATTTCCTGGTAATCTTAATTTCCCTCATCTGGTCCTTTTTCCTGCCGTCTTTTCTTTCAGCCATGTTTAAAATTCCCCCATTTATTTTTAAATATCCAATTTAACCCTGATAACTTTTTTCAGTTCCTTGCCAAGTACCATTTTGCCCAGTTTGAAGAAACTGCTTGAATTGCTCGTCTCATAGAATATCTTTTTGGGTTCGACCTCCATACCTGCCTGGATATTCTTCTCTTTAAGGAGCCTTTTTACATCTTTTGCTGTCTCCGTTGCCGAACTGATAAGCTCGATACCGTCCCCGCTGCATGAAGCTATCTGGTCCTTGATTATCGGGTAATGGGTGCAGCCCATTATCAGTACATCAATGTCTTCATTTACAATCGGCCTGAGATAACCTCTTATTTCCTCAAGCAGGGCACTTCCGGAAAGGATTCCTTTTTCAACAAAATCTACAAGTTTTGGGGCTGCTACTGATAAGGTTCTTATGCCCGGGTCCAGCCTGGCTATTTCAATCTCATACGCCCTGCTCCGGACAGTTCCACTTGTGGCTATCACCCCGATCCTTCTTTTTACCGTGCTTGAAACCGCTGTCCTTGCCCCGGGCTCGATTACACCTATAACAGGGATATCATAATATTCCCTCAGGTCATTCAATGCCACTGAAGAACCGGTATTGCAGGCTATTACCAGCATCTTTATATCTTTTTCAAATAAAAACTTTGCAACCTCAAAAATATATCCCTTTACTTCATCCAGGTCCTTTGGCCCATAAGGAAACCTTGCAGTATCGCCAAAATAAATCGTGCTTTCACAGGGATTTTCCCTTATTATTTCCTTTAAAACGGTGAGACCACCTACTCCTGAGTCAAATACCCCTATTGCCCTGTTATCCAAATAAGTATCTTTCTAGTCCTGTTATATTATGCCGCAACATACCGGATTTCCAACAAAAATATCCCGGGTGATTATTACGGTAAAGAAAAAGCAATCCAGCGCCGGAAAAATGTTAAAATTACCGCTTATGCCCTGCCGGTTAAACTATTATATAATTTAAATTCCAATACCGATCGAATCAAACTCTTTGCTTCCAGCCAACCGGTTAGACTATTATATAATTTAAATCGTGAAAATAAAAAGACGTAAACTTTCAATATTTCAATAAAACTATCCTTTAAATCTATCGCTACCTCATCACACCCTATAGCTACTTTCATCTAATTCTCCTCTTTTATCTTTTCATATCTGCTTACATCTATCTTATAATTACCAGAGCCGGGAATATTCACCTATAAAAATTGTATATCCATACCCAGATACCTGCAGTTTTTATTCTTATAAGTATTTCATTTTATTCCAGCATCAAAATATCCATATCCACAGCCTGGATTTTTTCTTTGCCGATTATTTTATTTACTTCCATAATTTCCTGATAATAATCTTATACCTGTATTAATAAGACTGGCTATAAATTTTTTTCTATCTCTTTCAGGTTTTTCAGTCCCCTTACTGCAAGTTCCTCACCAGTTTCAGCAAATTTCCTCCATATGGCACACATGCCATTAAGCTCCTCGAAACCGGGGTCAAATGATTCTATTACAAGCGGACCAGTATAATTAATATTCTTAAGGGCGGTAAAGAACTCCTTCCAGGGAACAAGTCCGGTGCCTGGTATTCCCCGGTTTGACTCGCATACATGTACATAACCCAGATAGTCTTTCCCGCAAACTTTTACTGCATCGCTAAAACTGAGCTCTTCCCTTATCATATGAAAGCTGTCAAGGTGTACCTTTACATTTCCAGTACCCACATCCCTGCAGTATGCCACTGCATCCTCCGCTATATTTAAGAAATGTGTCTCAAACCTATTTACTGGTTCAACTGCTATTACAAGATCCCCTCTATCCCTGGCATATGCGGCAGCTTCTTTCATTGATTCAACTGACCATTTCCATTCATCCAGTGTCCTTGGCTTTCCGGTAAGGTATCCCCAGGCTGCATAGTTTACCCCTCCGAGTATTCCCGAGCCTATTTCTATGTTTATATCCACTAGCTTTTTTAAAGATTTTACTCCATTTTTCCTTACTGAAGCATCAGGACTTACAAGATTTGTATCTTTACTTAAAGTAGTGGAGGTAACAACTTCAATTCCTACTTTATCTATTTTTTCTTTTACCTTTTCCGTAGGGAACTTCTCAGGATGAGCTATAGCTATATCCAGCACTTCAAAGCCCAGTTCTTTTGCCCTGTCTATCAGGTCGAGATCTTTTTCTGAGAAGTCTTCTGACCATATAAATGTATCAACACCAAATTTAAACATTTTCACTCCTTCAGGTCTTTTATGGAATTATAGAATGATTCAAGTATCAGGTAACTTGATGCAGCCCCTACATCTATATGTCCCCTTGATCTTTCAAAGAGCCTCGATGAGCGGCCTACCCTGCTTACCATATCCTTTGTGGACATCATGCCTTCCTCTGCCTTGGTAAGGGCAGATTTAAAAGATTCCTTCATTTCTGATGTCTTTATCTCCCGGCTGTACTTATCAACAAAGGGCTCCAGGGTATCTACCATGGTTTTATCACCAACTTCAGCTCCGCCAAGTTCTTTTATAGAGTTAAGAAGTGAGGAAAACAGGATATATATGCCGTCCTTATCCAGATATTCCCTTCCGTTTAAGGCAGTACCTGCTTTAACGAACCCTCCTCCATATAGGGGTCCCATAGCTCCCCCTATCTCGTTTAGAAGCACTTTTCCGGAAAGGATAAGCATCTGTCCTATATTATCTCCCCTATAGCCCTGAAGGTCTTTTTTTATCTTCCTGAACCCCTTAGCCATGTTTACTCCGTGATCCCCGTCACCTATTTTGGAATCAAGGTCTGTTAGGAATTCCACATTTTTTTCTATTGCACCTGATATTTTTATCATTATATCCTTAAACTTTTTTGAAGATATCTTCATGGTAACTCCCTAACTACTAAGATCAAATTGTTTAAACATAGGTGCATCCGCCCTCGAGAGGATGAGTTTCTCCAGGGTATCATCAAGTTTCGTAAGGGTTATGGAAAAGCCCGCCATCTCAAGTGACGTAAAGTACTCACCTACATAGGTGATGGCGGTGTTTACCCTGTAGCCTGCAAGTATTTCTGCAACTTTCCTGTTTACTATATAGAGTTCCTGGTAAGCCGTAGCGCCAAGTCCGTTTACAAGCACGCTTACCCTGTCACCAGCTTTGAATGTAAGGTCGGAAAATATTCTTTCCATGATCTCTTCTACTATGCTGTCTGCGGGCTTCATTTTCTCTTTGGCTATTCCCGGTTCACCATGGTGTCCCACCCCTATCTCCATCTCATCTTCTGAAAGCTCAAAGCTTTTCTTTCCTGTAGCCGGTATTACGGGAGGATATGTTCCCACCCCCATTGAACGGGTATTAAATACAGCCTGGTCCGTTATCTCTTTTACCTGGGAGAGTTCCATACCAGCCTCTGCAGCAGCTCCCCCTATTTTCCACATGATTACCTCACCTGCTATTGCTCTTCTTTTCTTTATATCAACTGCTGGAGCTGAGGCAATATCATCATAAGCAACTACTTCTTCTATGGCTATTCCATCTGCCTCAGACAGGGTCTTTGCCAGCCTGAAGTTCATAGTATCTCCCGAGAAGTTACCATAGAGGTATATTGCACCTTTACCCATATCAAGCTCTTTTGTAGCTTTGTATATCCAGTCTGCCGGGGGCGCAGCAAATATCTCACCTGCTGCTACCCCATCCACAAGGCCTTCACCTATATAACCAATAAATGCAGGTTTATGTCCTGAGCCTCCCCCTGTTATTACGGCAACTTTAGGTTTTTCCGGTTTTCTTTTCCTGACCAGTACCCTTGCATCTTTAAGTTTTCTCACATATTCAGGGTAGGCAGCAAGATATCCTTCTATGGACTGGTCCACTACAATATCGGGATCATTAATGTATTTTTTCATTTAATCTCCTTAAGGAATATATTTTCTTTATATAGTATCTGTTCTTCCCAGAAGATAATCCCTTATCATTGTCATGTCAGGATCTACTGCTTCCAGGATTAGGCCATCCGAGGGTTCCCCAAAAAATGATCCAGCCAAAATGTTAGTAATCCGGCCTATTTGACCCTATGGACAATTGTCCAGCAAACTCAGCTGGAGTCATATTATCAAGTGAACTATGAGGCCTGAACTCGTTATAGTCCACTCTCCAAGCCTCCAATTTGTCTTGTGCATCCTCAATTGAGAGGAACCAGTTTGTATTTAGGCACTCATCTCTTAGACTACCATTAAACGACTCAATAAAGGCATTGTCAACTGGTTTCCCAGGATGGGAAAATTCAAGCTTAATGTTATTTAGATAACTCCAGTTATCAAGTGCTTTCGATACGAATTCCGGGCCATAGTACACCCTTATCCTTTCAGGCAGCCCCCTGCGGGATCTTTTCATCCCTTTTGGCTATATAGCGCTGGGTAGCCCTACAGAATTTTATCACCCTGCAACACCAGCGCTCACTTATTTGATAATGGGCCTGCAACCAATTAATAATTTCACGTTTGGCAGCAGGCCTTAAAACTTTTTTGACAGCACATCCTGGAGCATCTGCTTGTCCAGCCTTAAGTCTGCCACAAGCTTTTTTAGCTGGCGGTTTTCCTCCTCAAGCTTCCTTAGCTTCCTTAAGTCACTGGGCAGCATCCCAGCATACTTTTTCTTCCAGCGGTAGAATGTCTGCTCGGTTATACCCATCTTACGGATTACCTCCTTTACCGGGGTACCGGTATCAGCTTGCTTCAAAAAAAAGCCACACTGTCAAGGAAATAACGTCAATTTCGCTCCTTAGGAATATGGATAATAAAAAAGCTTCAAGGGCACAAAAGACTGTCCTAAAAAATTACACCAGAAATAAATTGTTAACTACAGAATATAAAAGTCAGAAAAGTTTGAGATATGAGGCAGAAAAAGATGTAAACAAGGTTTTTTATTGTTTCCTTATGTTTATTCTAAAGCAGGCTAATGTGAGTTTTCCTGTTTCTCCCCGGGAGCAATAAGGAACGATTCGTCTGCCTTTCCTGCAAATTCGTCATTCTTTTTTATAAGAAGCCAGTCATCCGGCGATGCTTTCTTCAACCTGATAAGGGCAAACTCCCCTTTTAGTTTTTTCCCATTAAGGATAAAAGTCAGGTGCCCCTTTTCCAGTCCTTTTTTAAGTATTAAAGAACTACTTTCCTTATCTTCAGCCTCACGAGCATGATATGTACCATAATCCCATATATATACTTTCCCGGCTCCATAATTTCCTTCAGGTATTACTCCTTCAAAATCATTGTAATCAAGCGGGTGGTCCTCGACCATGACCGCAAGCCTTTTATCTTTCGGGTCTATTGAGGGACCTTTTGGAACAGCCCAGCTTTTAAGGATCCCGTCAAGCTCAAGCCTGAAGTCGAAATGAAGCCGGGATGCAAAATGCTTATGCACAACGAATTTAAGTTGATTACCCAGTTTTTCCTTATTCAAAACGCCCTTCCTGGCCTGGTTAAAAATACCTTTACCTGTTTAATTATATAATAAGGTACAATTTTTACCCAGGCACAAAATGCGCCGGTGTATAAAAGAAATTATTATTGAATTTGACTGGAATGTTTAAATGCTGTTAATTCCAGGTATTGTACATTTTATGTAAACTGCTGAATAAATAATATTAAAGTGCTATTTCCCTAAAAGCCTGCCAGCAGGCTTTTTGAATTCAATAGCTGCGATAACCCGTTCCTTTTTAGTCATTTTTGGTCCAATCATTCTTTATACAGGTATGGTAATGGACTTATATTATTGTTCCCCTGAGTTCTTGTAGATAATGCATGCCCCATCCTCCGGACCGATCCTGAAATCAAGCCTGCTCCCATCCAGATTGAAATCTATGCACCTGTCATCAAAGTAATCCACTATCTTGATACCGCCCTGAAACCCGTAACTGCCTGATGCCTCCTCCATGGAAGGATTTATAACAAAAAGCACACTGTTGCTACCATCAGCCCTGTCAAAATTCCTTATAATCAAATTATTATTCTTATTGAGGGCAAAACCTTCAGAGGCAAGTATCTTTTCAAATAACTTTGTATTATCAGGGTTGTCAAACAGAAGGAGGCGTGTTGCCATGGTGCCAATCATATATGCCCTGCCTCCTTTATAGCTGTTGACGGTGCCGGCCACCCTGCCATCACTTTCAAGGATGGTACCCGCAGTACCCACTAAATAATTCTCAAGGAAAAAGTCAACTTTTACCCTGCATGAATCAAACTTACCTGTACCTTTTAAATACATATCAGGTTTGGGAGGTATATTGTGGTGTTCAGGCCAGAAGACGGTAATCACCTCTTCCCTGTTCTGTGCATCAAACTGCCGGAGGCTATCCTTGCGGACACCGAATACTTCTTCAAGCCCAAATGAGGGCACCCTCTCCTGGGCCACGCCGAACTTATCAAAATATCCTGCGGCACAGTCCGATATGATAATCCCTCCCCCTGCAACATATTCCTTTATTATGCCTGCAATCTTTTCATCCATAACCAGGGGCACCGGCATGAAGGCAATCCTGTAATTTTTAAGCTTCTCTTCCAGCCTCCCGTCAATCAGGAAATCGGCTTTTATCCCATTCTTTAAAAGGAAACGGTGTATTCCCCTTATTGAGCATGTAGATAAATCCTCATTTCTTTCTGATGCAAAATTTAAATATAGGCTGTCCCTGTTTATTATTATTGCAACATCACCGGAAGGAACCTTTATGCTGTTAAAAAGCGCTGGGTACTTATTTATAAAATTACCAATCTTTGCCACCTCATCAGTCCTGTAAGTGGGGCTTCCGTCCCTTTTATTTAATCCTACCCCCGGAGCTTCGTGCCCGAGCATCTCTTCCCTGTATTGCCAGTATATTACCCCTTTTATCCCGGAGGACAGATTTATAAAGTTCCATAACCTGAAGTCATTCCTCCCGGGAGCCTTGCTCATTGAAAGCGCCGTCGGGTTGCAGATGCATTCTCCTGCCTGAAGTTCTGCATTTATGCATGCTTTTCCTCTCGACATTCCGGTAGTTGCATCTATGTCGGAACATACATCATATGCATCAGAATTTGCCCACTTTGGATACAATGTGAGCCCGTACAGGTCAGGGTGCTCCGACAGCTGGTAATCATCGCATCCAAAAAGTGAAAACCCATTGAGTATTCCATGGGATACGGAATGGCTCATCACTATCTTATCCGGGCTGCAGCTGTCTTTTATGGCCCTGTATCTCCAACCCATCTGTTCCGCCATCGACCATGTCATAAACTTCCTCCATTCCATCATCTCCACATAGTCAATAAGCTTTCTCGGGGGCCTTATATCCTTAAAATCCCTGTATCTTTTGAACCATAGGCTGTTAATGTTATCGATGTTCCCGTATTTTTCCTGGAGCCAGGCACGGTATTTTTTTATGGTGCTTTCACAGTAGCAGAACAGCTGGTCCTCAATCCCCATGCTGCCTGTACCGTCAACTCCCTCTATGTGCGGTTCGTTCCAGCAGTCGAATATTACGTTTTCATATTTTCCGAGCACTTCGCCACATTTTTTCAAAAACATTTCCGCAGAAGACCTGGCCCCCTGATGGTCATAGCACAGCCCGGGCCATCCGCCTGTCGGGGTATTTGACCTTGCCTGAAGGTATAATTTATTGCCCCTGCTGTCCACATAGTGTGACTCTGGATATTTTTCGGCAACCCAGTAGGGGGCATTCTCTATCCTTGTATTTACATCCACTATGATGCCAAGCTTCCCTGACTCCTCAATTATTTCTATTACCTCATCGAAATCAAATATGCCTTCCCTGTAATTAATCCAGTTCCACTCGGCAAGCAGCTTTATTATGTTCAAACCCATCTTGCTGATATTTTTAAGATCCTCCATCCTCTGTTCCCGGGGCGGGTTAGGGGGCCTGAAAAATTGTGTTCCATATAAAAATTTGCCATTCAATAATTTTTTTAGCATTTAAACCTCCAAAGATAATAAGAAATAAGATGATAAAAACAATTTTTATTGGAAATTGTAAAAACGTTCCTTTTTAGCCCTTTACTGCTCCCGCTGAAAGCCCCGCTATAAACCATTTCTGGAAAATTACAAAAATAATCAGTGTCGGTATCATCGTCAATACAATCGTTGCAGAATATACCTCATATATTATCTTGCTAAACTGGCTCTGTATCATCCTGCTGAGTACCACGGGAATAGTCTGCATGGTATCCTCCCTGATAAACACGAGGGCAAACAAAAATTCATTCCATACAGTTAAAAAACTGAAAATTATTACTGTTGCTATCGCAGGCCTTGCAAGCGGCAATACTATATTGAAAAGTACCCTTGTATCACCGGCACCATCAATAATTGCAGCTTCCTTTATTTCTACCGGAATCTTTTCAAAGAAACTTCTCAGTATAAGTGTACCTACAGGAAACCCGAATGCAATATATGGAAGGATAAGCGCAAGGTAAGATTTTATTAATCCCATATTTTTCATAAGGAAAAAAAGCGGAATCAAGAGCACCTGGACAGGGAGCATGAAACTAAGCAGGAAGGCAATAAAAATAGACTCCTTACCGGGAAAGTTGTAATTGCTGAACCCGAACGCAGCCAGTATTGATATTATTATTATCCCTATAATTGATATTGTTGAAACAAGCAGGCTGTTTCCTACCATCCTTGCAAAACTTACCCCCACCCAGACTTCGTTCTGGGTTATGGCTTTTGGAAAGTTTCCAAAAGTTATTTTTGTAGGCAGTATTTCAAAGACCTCTTCGGGGTATCTCAGTGATAAAGAAAGGATCCATATAAGCGGTACGAGGATAATCAATATTATTATCGCTAAAACGAAATATTTTATGACACCGATTGTTTTTTCTTTCATCCTGAAACCCCCCGCTGAAAAAGTTTAATTTCCCTGATGCATATATGTCTTCGATTTATATTTTTTATTGTGTAAATATCAGGCTGGCATGTAATTTTCATAGAAATAATTGCTCCTAATGCTAATCCATTTTCCTTTCTACCCTGATCCTTATGGCAGCAAAGACTATTACGACCACTGCAAGTACTGCAGCCATTGCGGAACCGTAGCCCATCCTGTTTTGCCCGAGCATTGAAAAACTCTGGTTGTATATATGTGAAGTAATCACTTCAGAAGCATGCGCGGGTCCGCCTCCGGTCATTATATAAACAATATCAAAAACCTTGAAACCTCCGATAATATTCAATATAACGGCCAGGGAAATCGTCTTGTATAATTGCGGTATTACTATTTTGGTTATGGTCTGCAGCCAATTTGCACCGTCCACCTTTGCACTCTCTATAAGCAAATTATTAACACCCTGCAGTCCTGCATAATAAAGGACCATATTATATCCTGTCCACTGCCATGTATTGATCAGGATAACCACAAAAATAGGTGTTACCATGTTTCCCAGCCATTGAAAGTTTCCCAGCGATGAATCTATTGATGAAAGTATCATATTCAAAAGACCGTCACCCATAAATATCCTCCGCCATATCATGCCAACCATTACGGCAGAAAGCATTGCAGGGAAAAAAACTATGGATCTCCAGAGAGAGCTTGCTTTTATTTTCCCGTAGAAGAGGAACATGCTTATGGAAAGCCCAAAAACATTCTGGAAAATAATGGACAGGATTACAAAATATATCGTATTCTTAAAACTTGTCCAGAAAACAGGGTCGTTAAACATCCTTATGTAATTATTCAATCCAATAAAATTTTGAAAAGGATTATTGGAATATCCGGACCAATCATAAAAGCTCAGTGCGGTTGAAAAAATTATAGGATAAATCAAGAAAATTAAAAAAAACAAAAAAGCCGGCAATATAAATAAATAACCCCTTATTTGTTTTTTATTTTTCGATAAATTCCCCAGCATATTTATTCCCCTGTAAATTGGATACCTTATTAGGACACCTTATTTGTGGTCCTAATTATTATACCGTTATTAATTATATATTGGGGTCCATGGGACCCCAATATATTTTAATCTGTCCGGCTTAGCCGTTTACCTGCTGTGAGAGACTTTCAAGTTCTGCAAAAATATCATCTATATTTCCTCCAAGAAGCGCCTTGTCTATTGCTTCACTCAGACCAGAATACAGGTCAGGGTTGTCAATCCTCCTGTAACCCATTTTATATGCAGACTGGTTCCTTGTCATTTCGTCAAACAGAGGAATCGGTGATTTCTTATCTACGACATTACCCGGCGGAGTGGACATGTTATCAAACACTGCTTCCTGCGCAACGGGACTGCACATAAATTTCATGACATCAACTGCTGTTTCAATATTTTTGCCATTTGCATTTGCAACAAGTCCAAATCCAACGCCACCGGTAAGTATCAATTCAGCATCTTCGTTCAGTTTCGGCATCGGGAATGTACCGATTTCCTCATTTTCAAGAGCTTCTCTCGGTAGTGCATCGAGGCCAAAATTTCCAACGGCATATACCATGGCATTTTCTTTTTTGCCGAACAGGTCAAGGCATTCGTTCCAGCCAAGCTCCATTATATTTGGAGGCAGGACCCCTTCATCCTTCAGGTCCACTATTGCCTGCATTGCTTCCTTGAACAGAGGATCCTCCCATGAAGCTTCGCCCGCAACTGCCCTGTCAAGCAGGTCACCTGTGGGATCTGCTCCCCTTACAAGGCATACCCACATATCAACATGCGGCCATTTTTCCCCGAACATTGATGTTAGCGGGATAATGCCGTCCGCTTCAAGTGCATCCGACACGGCAATCAACTCTTCAACCGTTTCAGGAACTTCAAGCCCCCTTGACTCGAACATCTCTTTCCAGTAAACAATGGGAAGATGGTTCACATCAATCGGTATTGTGTAGATATCATCGCCCACGTACATACCCTGCATATTAATGGATGTTCCAAGCCATGAAAGCCATTCTTCATCATTCATTACATAATCGGTAAGTGGCAGCAATGCACTCTCGTTTACCAGTGCAACGGTAGGAGCACCTGGTTCCATTGCAAATAAATCCGGACCTATCCCTGCAGCAAGGTCGGTTTTTAAGGCAGTATTGTAGTCAGCATATGGAAGCTCCCTTCTTTCGATGGTTACATTGGGATTTTCCTCCGAATATTTGGCAAACAAGGCATCCAGTAAATTAATACCGAGTTCCGCCTGCCAGTCCCACCATGTTATGGTAACAGGTTCTGCAGCTTCCTCTTCAACTTCCTCTACAGGCTCTTCAACTTCCTCTGCCACTTCCTCTTCAACTTCCTCTACAGCCTCCTCAACTTCTTCCGCCACTTCCTCTGCAGCCTCTTCCTTGCATCCTGTAAAAGTCAGGCTGAGCGACAGGAATATGGCCAGGACTAAAAACATTACTGAAGTTTTTTTTAGCTTTGCTAACATTTTAAACTCCTTTCTTTTTTGATGTTTATTTTTTTGCTAAAATACTTCAGAGATTTGTTTGGGAATGTCATGTGATACCATGCAATCTTTAAACAAATCTCATTTTATTTGTCCATTCCTCCCTCCTTTCTAATATTTCCCGTATTTTTCACAGACTTCCACTAATTTGAATATATTCTCATGCGGAGTATCCCTTCCGCACTGGTCTCCCGTGGACAGTATAAAGCTTCCTCCTTCGCCTGCATCTTCTATGCACTTGATTGCTTCCCTTTCAACGGTTTTGACATCTGCCAGCATTACACGCGAGGTCTGCAGGTTCCCTTTAAGGACAAGCCTGTCACCATATTTTTGCTTTATCTCTTTTAAGTCAACGTCACCCTGTGGGGGAGGCTCGAGAGGCTCTATAACATCAAGGTCCGTTTCCTCCGCGCACATTTTTACAAGTTCCTTTGAAAAACCGCAGCAATGAAGGTGGCTTATCATGTTATTTTCCCTGCACATCCTTGTTATCTGCTTTAAACCGTCAAGTGAGAGTTCCCTTGTTATCTTCGGCGACTGCCATGTCATAAGCCCGGATCCGCCTGTTATTATTTCATCGCAGCACTTTGCTTCTATTATTTTTTCAAGATATTTAAGGGACCATTCTTCATGCATCTCCTTATAGCGGGCGATAAGGTCAGGGTAGTCATAATATATAAGGCCAAGCGCCCCGAGACCCCCGTCAACTATGGCATCCAGGTTAACCAGGCTCGGTGGAGCCACTGATAAAAGGGTAACCCCAAGGTCCCCGACGGTTTCCCTCATTTCATATGAATCGCTGAAATCAAGATTATCGAGTTCTGTATAAAAATACTTAAGGAATTTAAAATCCTTTTTAAAATCCTTTATAAACTTCCTGTGCGGGAAAGGCGGGTCATATATGGGATATACGGTCTCGGACCATAATGTACCTTCCGGGGTAATCATTTCGGTCCTTACAACCCTCCTGTCGCTGCGTTTTTCAATGATCTTATTTGTGAATTTAACCACGTCACTATCAGGGTTTGCCCTTGTTGCCTGTTCATTGGATACCCCTGCATACCATGCCCAGACCACGATGCCGAAATATTTGCAGGCATCAAGATAGGCTTCAAACAGGTTCTTGTTGGAATACAGGTCATAAAATATGCCCTCTTTTTCATCTATGTAAAATTCCCAGAAAGGCCTCTTTTTCATCTTGAGCGGTACCATTATTGATATATCCGGGCAGCATGGCACCATATCCGCCTTCCCGTGCCGCAATGTAGTAAGCATTCTTTCCCTTAAAGTCATCCTCTGTCCAATCTATTCCTTTTTATAAGTTTTTATAAATGATACAGAAGCCGTACCAGCCTGTATTTTTAAATACATCTTTTATTATTCACTTTAAAAATAAATAAATCATTGCCAGATGCACCGACCTTCTACGGGACACCGCTATTATCACCTGCAAAAAATATCCTGAAAAGCTTATCGCACTGTGAGAAATCAGGTATTAAAAAATGCGCCCCTGCTTTTATCAACCTCTCGCGCTTTTTAGGATTCAGCCCAAACCGGCGTTTCTCATCGCTTGCAACTCCAATTGTGATAGCACCTGCCTTCCTGCCTTCCCTTATCTCAACCGGTCCGTCCCCTATTACAAGGAGCTCTTCGCCTTTTAAATTATTCGTGCTTATTATGTCTGCTATGAGCTTTTTCTTTGAGAATTTATTTATATCGTCAAGCGCCCCATATATATTGCCGTTAAAATATTCCTTATAACCAAGTATGCCGCATTCATTCAATGTATCTTCGGCATCAGTCCCGCTAGCAAGGTACAGCTTCCTGCCTGAATCCCTTAATTTTTTCAGGAACTTTATCGAGCCTGCTACCAGGAAATCCCCGGTATCCAGCTCCCTGGCCCGGACTTTTTTGATCCTCTGCACCACAGTTTTCATGAGCTCCCCAAGATACATTTTTTTATACCCGAACTTATCGAGTATTTCTTTCCTGGATGCGACCCCGAATCTTTTTACAAGCTCCACTAATCCTTCCATCTGCAGGATTGTCTGTATGCCTGTGGTACTGTCTATATACCTGGCCACTTCTTTTCTTGCGCTGATAATTAAATCAAGTTCAGCCTCATCATAATGGCTGCCAAGAATAGCTTCAATCATGATTTTTTCCATTACTTCTTCCCAGCCCTGCCTCAACGTGCTTATGGTGCCATCATTATCAAAAATAACATGTTTTATGTCCTTAAGAGGAAGCATGATGTCCGGGTCGCATACTTCAACTTCGCCTCCTTCTATAAATTGTGCCCTCCTCGTGTCTTCTGCAAGTTCAGGGCTGTAAACATAATTAAGATTTTTTACAGTATCCAGCATTTCCTGCAGTGTCGCATATCCGGTGGTAAAAAGCTTGCGGATCGTTACGCTTGCTGCGATATTTGCAAATTCCGATGAATCTTTTATCCCTGTTCCTGAAGCAAGGCATAACGTAAGGGCGCCCGTAATTGTATCTCCTGCACCCACGGTATCTTTTTCCCCGCTTATCTCAATACCAGGAATTACATGATAGTCCATACCGTCGAAGGCAAGTATCCCTCTTTCCCCCCTTGTTATAAACAGGGGTCTCCTGCTGCGGGTATAAATTTTTTTTGCAAACACTTTCAAGTTATCAATATTGAAACAATCCTCGCCCGGCAAAGTATTTTTTACATTCCCTCCGCCTGCCGTTTCAAATGCTTCCTTTTCGTTCATTTTTAAATATGCATTTTTAAACATTCCTGTATAATGCCTTGAATCTACGAGAATTATCCTGCCGCTGTTTTTTTTAAAAATCCCTGTGCACTTTTCAATAAAGGAATTGTCCTTGAGCGTGTTGGGTATCTGCTGGTTAAAAATAAAAGCCTGGCTTTTACCAAGTGCCCTGTCCATCAATGATATAAGCTTATCCTGTACAGCAGCACTCCTCTTGTTTAAAAACCCTATATCTATCCTGTTTATTTCCCTGCCTTCTATAATCCTTTTTATAAAAACAGGAGTAGCAAAATTTTTGTCTGTTATAAGGTAATCAACATTTACTCCAAGAAGATTCATTTGCCTTAAGACTTCCCTGCCATATATATCCGGGCCTATAACCCCGACTGCAAATACCCTGCCCGGTCCAAGATGCATAAGATTCGAAACTATATTGGCAGCACCGCCAGGATAATAATTCTGTGTTTTAACGTTTTCCCCAAGCAGGCCCGTTTCTACGGATATTTCGGAACCTCCTGGATCCAAAAACCAGTATGCATCCAGCGCAAAATCCCCATATACTGCTATGCTTACGTCTTTAAAATTTTCCTTAATCTGTGTTAATTTCTCTTCATTCATAATACCCTGGTCCTGATGAACCACACACTATTGCTTTTATGTCCCTGAATTAATATTTTCTTCCACAAATTTACAGATCATGTGATAGGCAAGCTGGTGAATCTGCTGGGCAAGATATGTTTCTTCAGTACTGGAACATAAACATATATCAGACATCTTCTCAAGATGGGTACCCTTCTTGCCTGTAAAGGAAAGTACCTTAAGGCCGTTCTTTTTTGCGGTCTCTGCCGCTTTTACTATATTTTTTGATGTCCCGCTTGTTGAAAAAACTATCAGGACGTCACCTTTCCTGCCCAGGCCCTCGATTTGCCTGCTGAATATATTATCAAACCCGAAATCATTCCCAAGACACGTCAAAACTGAAGTATCAGCATTAAGGGATACAAAAGGCAGTGGTTTCCTGTCAAGAAGAAACCTTCCTATGAATTCACCTGCAATATGCTGGCTATCGGCTGCCGAACCACCATTGCCGCAACAATAAATGGTATTCCCATTTCTTATTGAACTCGCTATCGTAAGAGACATTTCGATTATTATGTCTAATGAAGATTCCCTGAAAACCTTTACCAGGGAAATAAATTTTTTTAGTGACTCCTCTGCGTCTATTTTATAAGAAACATATTTATCCATCTTATTTACCATTATTAAAATCCTCCGGTTTCTACGAAAAAAGTGGTGGCTAAACAATCTTTGTTTAGCCTGCCATTGTTATTACTTCCTTATAAAGGCTCCTGAATGTTTCTTTTATATTGCCTTCTATGTAATAACCATCACAATTAAATGCTTCCGGTATCCTTGTGGTTATACTTTTCTGGTCCCTGAAATAATAATAAAAAGACTCCTCATTTGCGGTTGCTGTCCCTGATTTTGGCCTTAGGTCAAAATCGGCAAATATCACCCCGCCCGGCTTTTTCCCCGAATTGGCACACATTGATACTGCCTTTAAAAGTACCTCGGCCCCTGTAACTGCGCTCCCTATATTAATATAGACCCCGCCGTTTGATAGTTTCGAGACCTCTTCCACAAATATTAAAAAATCCCTTGCGGAGCATGCTCCTTTCGAACATCCATCAAAAGTATGGTGCTGGTCCACAACATCTGTGCCCATGCTGGCATGAACAGTAAAAGGTGCATTTTTCAGATAGCAGTTGGACGCTACACTTATTTCCGGATACATGAACTCCGTAATATAGCCTTTACTTCCATTACCCTTAAATATTTCCTTGCTGAATTCTTTATCATTGATTGCCCTGCCTATTGACTCCCCGAGCCCGAGCCCTAAAACATTCCCGTGGTTTACTGCCATATTTAAATAATTAAATTCAAAGGCCATGCCGAATTTACCTTTTTGCAGCGCATCGGGCACATCCTCGCTTGTCTTTCCAAACAGGGAAAGCTCAAAATCATGGATTGCCGTTGCGAAATTGCCTCCTACAAGTGTAACCATTCCTCGCCTGACCAGATCAATAAGAAGCAGGCTCAAACCATTTTTCACAAGATGCGCGCCGGTAAACAAAATCACAGGTTTCCCGCTGGACCGGGAGGATACGATTTTTTCGGCAATCTTTTTTATGTTTTCGTAGTCCTTGAATTTATAGACAGTAGAATCATCAAGTACCTCTTTGGGCTCGATAAGGTTCTCCCTGCTGACTTTATTGCCCCTCTCAGAGACAGGGTAGGTTTTAATCAAACCCGGATCAAATATTTTGTATTTACCTTTGTAATCCAATGCCGTTTAAAAAATAAGATTATAAAAATATTTATGTCAACAATTTACAGGAATTTCTCACTATCAGTTTTGGTTCCATCAGGAGCTGCTTTGTAATATAACTTTCTCCGCTTTCCATTTCCGATATAAGTTCAGATGCAGCAATTTCTCCCATCTTGTATTTCTCCTGCCGGACAGTTGTAAGAAAGAGATAGGAAGCGATATCTATATCATCATAACCGACCAGGGATACCTCTTCCGGTACCCGTACCCCCTTCTTTGAAAATACCTGAAGTACCCCGAGCGCAACATCGTCATTAACTGCAAATATTGCGCCTGGTAGCCCTTCTATCCCCTTTTGCCTGATATAATTTTCCATTATATTTATGCCATCTTTACTGGTTTTCGCCTTACTGTCTATAACTACCTGTTCAGACATCCTCAATTTGCCTTCGATTACAGCCTTTTTAAAGCCCCTGAATTTATCTTTTGATGGCTGGTCATCAGCTCCCTTTATATGCATTATCCTTTTATAGCCGAGATCGATAAGGTATTTGGTTGCAAGATAACCGCCCCTTACATTGTCTGTCGTAACCCAGTTGAATTTTTCTGCAAGTGTCCTGCAATTTACAAGGAAAAAAGGTACTCCCCTTTTTTTTAGAATTTCCAGGGATTTCGACCTGTCGTTTATCGGGGAAATTATTATTCCGTCGACTTTATTTGAAAGCAGTAGATTTGTTAATTTCAACTCGAGCTCTTCTTCAAAATTTGTATTGGTTAAAAACATTGAATATTTATTTTTTTTCAGCGTTTCCTCAACTCCCTTTGCTATTTCCGCAAAGAAGGGGTTCCCGATATCTTCCAGTATAACGCCAATCGTATTAGTTTTTTTCCTTGAAAGGCTCCTTGCAATATTATTTGGTTCGTAATTAAGTTGTCTTATAATGTCCATGACTTTGTTGGAAGTCCCGGGGCTGATTTTAGGGCTTTTATTCATAACCCTTGAGACTGTGGATATTGAAACCCCGGCCATCCTTGCAACATCCTTAATTGTAGGTATAGCTTTCATATTATTTCAAATATGGCTTATTTTAGAATACTGTTTTCATTAATAGTTATCAGAATAATTTATAATTACATAAATTTTTGCGATATTAAACATAATATATGATAAATATCTTTGAATTTATTTAATTTTTG